>JAJZMA010000122.1 GCA_021850405.1 bacterium | reverse complement strand
ACAAGCATCGCCTCGGGAGTGTCCACGCCGAGGAACTGAGCCAGCCGGTGAGCAGCGACAGCCTTCCGGGCCTCCACGGATGTGAATCCCTGCCGCTGGTCGGGCTTGAACAGGAAGCGACGTCCTTCGGCGTCCTTCAGTAAAAACTTCTCGTATGCCCCACGAAGTGGTCTTGCGACACAGAGAAACTCCCCAATCTGGTGCCCAGCCTCCATGACAACCTCAGGATGGGCTGGCGAGGGCTCACTTGGTGGCCGCACCGTATCCCGCAACTGTTTCCACATGCGCCCGCGATCAGGTCCGGAACGGCGTCCTCGTGCAAGGCCCCCTGGGTCGTCATCAGGCTTGCCCACGTTGCACTCTCACCCTCCCATGATGCTGGTCCAGGCAGCCATGGCTGCCCCCGTTGCCAGATCGTTAGGGTGGTGTAAAAGTCCCGCGACAGGTTGCGCTGGCAACCCGGCTTGTCATATGACGTGGCTGATAAACGACTTTGACTGAGAACAGCCAGAGTCGGGGGGCATAGGCTTGGCACCGGGCGGGGCCAGGCCCCAGCGGCTAACAAATCAGGCCCTGCCTGCTCCCCCTGGTGCCGAGGATGGGACTCGAACCCATACAACCTTGCGGTCACTGCCCCCTCAAAGCAGCGTGTCTACCAATTCCACCACCTCGGCGTGTTGGGGCTACCCAGAGTAATGCATTCTACCGTACTTCGTAGCACGCACAGGGGCTCCAGCAGGCGGCAACCATCACGGTTCTTCCTTGCCGTGATACGACCGGCCCGCCTCCAGTGCAGTCCGGGTGCACCCCTAGACAGGGGGGCAGACGCAACCCGGCAACCGGAGTAACAGGCCGCAGGCGGTCCTGCTGGAGAGCCCAAGGCGCCAGAAAAATTTCCCGGGTGGCCGCCGACGCCTGGCGGGTGGCAACCAATGCAAAAAAACGCTCCAACTGATGCATAAAATGCACTACGAGCCGCACTGTCCGTGCGCTGTCCGCAGCGGACCGGTATTCTCGTGTACAACCTCAAAGGGAACAGGGAGCACGCTGCAAAACAGTCCCCTTTTTGGAAAGGCAAGTCCATCCAGTCCAACGGTACGGTTAGCGGCCTCATACAGACACCAACAGGAGAACCAGAATGGCTGACTACAGTGACATCAGATACAGTGCTGAAGCCCTCCAGGTCATCAACCTTGCCAACAACCGTGACAAGGCGATCACCAGTGTCGATGTTCTGGCAGCGCTGATTGATGCCAACGGGCAGGCGGCTGAGATTCTGCGCCATCTAAAGGTCAACACTGTGGATGTCATGGTACGGGCACGCCAGTTTCGCATCTCCCCCTACTCATCCAATGGGCAAGGTGCTGCCGACGACCAGTTCGAATACATAGTCAAAAAAGCGGCCCGGCATGCAGTACAGAACAACAGAACTGAAGTAACTGGATTCAACCTGCTCTGGGCACTGACAGACGGTGATGACGCAAGTTCTGCCGCCGCGATGGCACTCCATGAACAGGGAGTAACGGGCAATGCAGTACTACATGCGGAAAGGGAGCTTAAACCCATGACTACAGGCACACCCAGCCGAGAGAGCCAGACCAGGAACCCCACACCCATCCTCGACCAGTTTGCAACTGACCTGTCTGCCCTTGCGCGGCAGGGCAAGCTGGACCCGGTAATTGGCAGGGATCCTGAAATAGAAGAGGTAATCCAGATCCTGGGACGGCGTACCAAGAACAACCCATGTCTTGTCGGCCCAGCTGGCATAGGAAAGACCTGCCTCGCGGAGGGGCTGGCACTCCATCCTGAGATGGCAGGCAAGCGTATCCTTTCCCTGGATATGGGCAGTCTCGTTGCTGGTACCAAATTCCGGGGTGAGTTTGAAGAGCGGCTGAAGGGAGTAATCGACGAGGCTTCGGCTGACCCCGACATCGTTCTTTTCCTTGATGAGGTTCACACCATCATCGGCGCCGGGGGCGCAGAGGGTGCTGTCGATGCTGCACAGATGCTCAAGCCTGCGCTTGCCAGAGGAAGGCGGCACGTACTTGCTGCTACGACGACAGAGGAATATCGCAAGTACATCGAAAAAGACGCTGCCCTTGAGCGGAGGTTCAGCCCAGTTGTACTCAAGGAGCCAACCATCGCACAAGCGATAGAGATCCTGAGCGGCCTCTCAGGGCGCTATGAGGAACATCACAAGGTCGTCTACACACCGGAAGCGCTGAAGGCAGCCGTAGAACTATCTTCCCGCTACGTGGGAGACCGTGCACTGCCAGACAAGGCAATAGACCTGATGGATGAGGCCGGATCAAGGGCGCACCGCCTTGCTGTAAGACGCCCAGAGCTACTTGACACGCTGGAGACCCAGATCAGGAAAATCTCGGAGAGCGAACCAAAGCCAAGGAGCAGTGCAGCACGGAAGCTCGACCAGATGAAAGAGCGTCTCGCTGAGGAGACTGCAGCCTGGCAGGAGCGCCAGAGCCAGCCAGCCACGGTCACAGCAGCCGACATAGAGGGTCTCATATCACAGAAGACAGGTATCCAGATTTCAGAGCTCTCTGAGGCAGAGGCGGTCGACCTGGTCAACCTCGAGAGCACCCTTGCCAGGAGCGTGATCGGGCAGAGGGAGGCTATCCAGGCTGTAGCAGAAGCGGTACGGCTCCAGGCAGCTGGACTGAAGGATCCAAGACACCCGGCCGGAATGTTCCTCTTTGCTGGCCCTACAGGGGTAGGGAAGACCGAACTGGCACGAACCCTGTCTGATTACCTTTTCAAGGATCCCAACGCATTTGTGCGGCTGGACATGAGTGAATTTATGGAAAGGCACTCAGTAGCAAGGCTCGTTGGTTCCCCTCCTGGGTACGTTGGCTACAACGAAGGCGGGGAGCTTACCGAGGCGGTGCGTCGCCACCCCTACAGCCTTCTCCTCTTTGACGAGATGGAAAAGGCACACCCTGACGTGTGGAACATTCTGCTCCAGATCGCTGACAACGGCTATCTGACTGACGCCAAGGGGAAGAAGGTTGATTTCCGCAACACCATCATCGTGCTTACCAGCAACCTTGGCGCTGCAGCATCTGCCGTAGGCCAGCCAGGCTTTGGCCACAGCGATCCAGAGATAATCAAGGGAAACGCAAGTGGTGCCTATGCTGACATGCGCGCCAAGGTGGAGTCTGCGGTAAAGGCGACCCTGAAACCAGAGATGCAGAACCGGCTCGACGGAACCGTTATCTTCAACTACCTCGGCAAGCCTGAGATGCGGCAGATAGTGGATCTCGAGATTGGAAAAACCGCCAAACTGCTTGCAGCCAAAGGACTTTCCCTCAAGGTCTCCTCCGCGGCGAAGGACCGGCTCACCGAAATCGGCTTCGATCCCAAGTTTGGAGCCCGGCCACTGGCAAGGGCGGTAAAGCAACAGGTTGCAGTCCCGCTGGCAGCAGTGATGCTCGCGCAGCGACCCGCAGCTGGGAGCGTAATCCGTGTAGACGCCAACAAGGCGGGCGAGATTAGCGTATCAGTAGCTCAGCCACAGAAGCGAACCCCAAAGGTGGAAGCCCCCGCGCCTGCAGAGGTTGTCGCCGCAAGGCAAAACCCGGCAGAACCGGTCGCTGTTCTGGCCTGACAAGTTCCTTCCAAAGCTGCTCTGGCTCTGGCCCTTACCCTGGCCTTTGCGCAGGGGGCCATGGCAGTTTGCAGGAAACAGGGAGCAGCTGGCTCGCCCCAGGACAGACACAGCCAGATGCACTGCCAGCTGTAGCTGCCATACCAGCACGCACTCAGGGCGAGGGCTGTCTTCCCGTCCGCGGCTCGGTTCTAGATCGCCTCGTCAGCCCAGTTTCCAGAACCCGTTAGGGAACCTGCCCGATGGACCGCACTGCGCCCCTCAACCACGATGGTAGCGCTGCCGCTACCCAGTACAGAGACTGCACCACCCTTGCTGCCATCGAACAGCACCGCTGTGTCCTCGTCAATCCCAATCCAGCTCCGCCTAATTTGCGGCGGGGCTGCATCCATGAGGCCGTATGCGGATCCTCTGGTGAGCACGCGATCAAAATGGGGCAGCACGACTGCATCCAGTGCACCCAGTGCCGGCACCCAGGCGGCACCATCTTCACCAGAAAAAGCGGCAAGGGGATTGCGCAACAGATGGGAGCCCAGCACCATGGCTCCAGCCGAACTTGCACAAAGCACAGTTCCCCTTTCTACAGCAGCCTCGACATGTCTCCAGAGCTCACTCCCGGAGAGAGCCCCAAGCAGGTAGTCCGGCCGACCGCCTGAGAAAAAGATGCAGTCCACATTGTCCACCAGCCTCGCCAGCTCTGGATTGTCTGTATCTGCTGCTGTAAAGGCGGGCACCTCCACCACCGACACGCCGAGCCTTTCATAGTGGACAGTTGCAGCAGATAGCCACCGTCTGGCATCTGCCTCAAGACCAGCAGCAGTTGGGATCGCAGCGACCGATGAAATTCCATATAACTCAAGCAGTTCCATGTCAATGGCAGCACCTGCCTCCGTGTACTCCCCCGACCCCCAGAGTACTACCCTTGAGTGGTGCCACTGCGGTGCAAGCCAGTTGCGGGCTGGCATCAGGATGGATCCCCAGGAGACGTGGCAGGAGGAACAGGGCTCTCATCAAGGGAGTGTACATACTGGCGAAGGGAATCCTCCACATCATGCGCCTCATGCTGCGGCTTGCCTGAGTGTGGGCGGGAAGGCCTGGCAGCTGCGGCCGAACGGACAGCAGGCTGCGCTCCATGACTGGTAGACCGGGTAGCCAGGCTGGCGCGCCGTACCCGGGATAGAGCCACAGATGAGCCCACAGCGGCTGCGGCCATCAAGGGGGCAAGCCAGCCTGGTGGCTCCACTCCAGCGAGCCTGTCGACTGACAGCTCCCCTGGCCCAGTCAGTGCGAGCGCTAGCGCCCCGGCACCAATAAGGAGAGGGAGTTCAAAACCGCCATTACTGGAAAACAACCCCTTCTCCCGATGGGTATCGGCTGCGGTGGCCATGGCGCCAAGCACCATCACTCCTCCGAGTGGTGTTGCTGCCCCAGCAACCAGGAGCGCACCCCCAGCTCCCTCGCAGACCCCTGCCGCAATGGCAGAGGCCATGGGAAGTGGAAAACCGCCCTTCTCAAAACCTGCAGCTGTGCCGCTGGGCCCCCTGCCTCCAAACCAGCCAAACAGCTTCTGGGCGCCGTGCGCCGCTATGGTCGTTCCCAATGTCATTCGCAAGACTAGCAAGCCTAAATCCCTGTTTCTCATGCATTCAATTTAACCTTTTTCGGCTTGCGGCTGCCACCGCAGAGAAAGCCTCCACCGGCTGCGCATAAGCAATCCTGTGGACAGAGCCGGGCCAAAAGTGCGGGTTGGTGCAAGGAGCCGACAAATCACATCCACAGTTGACCGTTCGGCAGCTGCCAGTCTGCACTCGGTGCCTTTATGCCCAGCACCAGCAATCACGGTAGGATCGTCGGCTATCCAGTGACGCCAGGCGCTCGACAGATTCCAGTCGCGCTTGAGTACTGGCTCCTGGCATCTACCCTCCTTGACTACAGCAACACTTCCCTACACAGCCCAGCACTCTCAGCTCCGCCATTCTTTTTTCGGCAGGCCCATAGGACCACTCAAGGACGCGAGCACGCGAGCCACAGCAAGGGCGCGGAAGCGCATTACGGTGGCCCACTTTCCGGGCGTATGATCTACCCCAACGAGCAGCAAGGAGGAGCAATGCCAAAATTCACCATGGTTGGAAGAGTGCTTGTACCGGTGGCCAACCAGGACAGGGCCATAGAGTTCTACACCGGGAAGCTGGGCTTCACGGTTGTAGCTGACGTGGCCTTCGGTAGCGCCGACCGATGGGTCGAGATGGCCCCACCCGGAGGAGGGACAACCATCGGGTTAGTCCCGCCCCAGGGCGAGTACCAGCCAGGGAGAAGA
>JAJZMA010000228.1 GCA_021850405.1 bacterium | reverse complement strand
GATCTGAATGGCGGCAACGCGATCCTTTACCAGCTTCTTTTCTGGTTCTACTCCCATCCAGCCGTCTACATCATGATAATGCCGGCATTCGGGATTATTTCCGAAGTAATACCAGTGTTTGCCCGCAAGCCGATCTTTGGCTACCGGGCCATGGCGTATTCAATGGCCGCTATTGCCATTCTGGGATTTACTGTCTTTGTACACCATATGTTTCTGACCGGCCTGCCCCTTCAGGTCCAGACGTTCTTTTCTGCTACGACCATGGTGATTGCAGTGCCCACTGGAGTGAAAGTGTTCAACTGGACAGCCACGCTCTGGGGGGCAAAGATCCGGTATTCAACCCCGATGCTCTTTGCCGTTGGCTTCCTCATCATGTTCCTGATTGGTGGGATTGACGGAGTATACCTGGCGAGTCTTGCAGTGGACTACATGTTGCACGGAACCTACTGGGTAGTTGCCCATATCCACTACGTTCTTTTTGGGGGCTCAGTTATGGGTGTCTTTGCTGGCTTTTACTACTGGTTTCCAAAGTTGAGCGGCCGCATGCTGGACGAGACACTGGGCAAGTGGCATTTCTGGATGACCATTGCTGGGCTCACCCTTGCCTTCATGCCTATGCATGTCCTGGGCATGCTGGGTATGCCAAGGCGCATCGCCTCCTACGCCACCGGGAATGGCTGGGCGGTATGGAACTGGGTGTCAACCCTGGGCGCTTTCATAATCGCCCTGTCGGTGTTCATCTTCCTTATCAACTTCGTCATTACCATGCGCAAGCCACGCACAGCGCCCGATGATCCCTGGAGCGGCAATACCCTTGAGTGGGCTACCAGTTCGCCACCGCCCCCATATAACTTTGAAACGTTGCCCGAGGTGCTTAGCCTGCGGCCCGTTCGCGATGCCCGCATCGCAAGGGAGCGCCAGGCAGTCGGAGCTGTCAGCGGCGCAGGGAGTGGTTCGGCCCAGTGATGTGTACCCAGGTGCTGCAATGAGCGCAGGCGTTGCTGCCCTGCGGAGGGCACAGGCCACAGCTGTCGTCTCGGATTACATTGCACTCACAAAGCCAGGCATCATCTTCCTCCTTGAGCTGATCACATTTGCGGCGATGGTGGTGGCCGCGCATGGATGGCCAGGTTTTTCCGTGGTTTTCTGGACAATGACCGCCGGTGCCCTGGCCAGCGGTGGAGCTGGTGCGGTCAACTGCTGGTATGACCGGGATATAGACGCTTCGATGGCCCGAACCCGCCGCAGGCCGCTGCCGGATGGCAGGATAGCCCCTGCGGCTGCACTCTGGTTCGGGATACTGCTGGGGGCAGTCGCTGTGCTGGAGCTTGCCTTCATGGTCAACCTGCTCGCCGCCACCATGTGCCTTTCGGGATATCTGGCTTATGTGTTGCTCTATACGATGTATCTGAAGCGCAACACCGTCCAGAATATCGTGGTCGGGGGAGTTGCCGGGGCCATTCCACCTCTGGTGGGGTGGGCGGCCGTAACCGGGCGACTGGATCTGACCGCTCTTTTCATGTTTGCCCTGGTCTTTTACTGGACGCCACCCCACTTCTGGTCCCTGGCGCTCCTTGTACAGTCAGACTATCGGAGGGCAGATGTGCCGATGCTGCCCGCAGTGGCAGGTGCTGAAGAAACAAGGCGGCAGATCCTTCTATGGACGGTGCTGCTTGTGGCGGTGTCGGTGTTGCCGTTTGTAGCGGGATCATTTGGCCTGGTATATCTGGCGGCAGCGCTATTGCTGGGAGGGCTCTTTGTGGTTCTGGCAGTGCGCGCTAGCCGGCTTCGCACCTCCCGCAGCGCAAGGCAGGTATTCTATTATTCCCTAGTTTATCTTGCAGCAATTTTTGTGGTTATGGTGGTGGTCAGCACGGCCTGAGTAGCCCTGCGCGGTTAATGTGGTGGATGTAGCCGGCGAGTGTCGGGAAAGGAGATCTGGAGATGATGAACAGGCGACTGGCGCGAAAGAACATGCGGGACGGTTTTGCCCTGCTGTTTCTGCTGATTGCCCTGGTTGCAGCGGCATTTACGTACGCAGCAATCTTTCGGGTATTTGTGGGGTAGGGGAGCATTATGACCGTGAAAGCTGACGATAACAGCGGCGCCCGGCATTCCTCAAGGAAGGCGGGAAACGATCCAGCAGTGTCGACCTCAGGCCAGGTGGTGGGGGCGGAAAAAGAAGCCGCAGGCTCGCCTCATGGGGATCACCCAGGAAGTTCTCTCCATGAGGAGGCCATACACCTTCCGGGCAACAGCTACATTCCGCTTGCGACCGCACTGTCATTTGCCGCATTCATGATTGGCCTGCTTGCAGGACCATGGCTAATGGCGATTGGTGCCATCTGTCTGATCGCATCGCTGGTGGCGTGGGTAAGGGTAGTGCGGGATGAGTACAAGGACTTGCCTGAGTGATGTGGCCGCGCGGTACGCAGGCCTGGATGCACCCATGACTCCTGCCGAGACGGGGATACTCCGGATCAGGCTACTATAGGGACTACAGGAGACAGGCTTGCGGCATTGCCGCGCTGATTTGTTAAGGAGGCTTTGGCATGACACGGTTTTCACTGGTTGGTTTTGGCGCCGCAGTGGTGCTGACTGCGGCCCTGGCAGGCTGCGGCAGTGGCGCCAGCAGTTCGAGTAGCACGAGTTCGGATGGGGTTGCCGGCACAACAGTTGCCGGGACAGTCGATGCAACTGTGCAGGAGACGGGCAACGGCACATTTACCTTTTCTCCCCAGACTGTCACCATCCCGGTTGGCGGGGTTGTAAAGTGGGTTGATCAGGGATCAGTACCGCACAACGTTACATTCTCGGGTGGTGCATCCTCGCTGTCATCTTCCACTGGTACGGGCGACTGGGAGGTAAAGTTCACCAAGGCAGGCAAGTACCCCTACATCTGCACGATTCACCCTGGCATGGTAGGGACCATAGTCGTTTCATAGACATCTGGATACAGCGGAGCCCTTCCAGACCGGAGGGGCTCTTTTTTTTTAGTGATCCAAGTCATCGCCGCTCCGCGTTATACAGGGTGTCAGCCTTTATCGCTGGCCGTCCTCCCAGCCCACTGCTCCGGCGACTGAGACACTGGCCGGGCAGAAAGTATGGCACCGTGCTTGCGGCACTTGCCCTTGGCGGCCGGATGCGCTCTGCCCCTGGGAAGCTTGCCCGGTGGCTACTGCACACCCAGGCTCCTATAGTCGCCCTGATTCTGACCCCTATCGTGGGGATAGATGCGAGAGGTCTTACAGTCTGGTGGCTTGCCGCAGTCTGCCATGCGGTGTCGGTGGCTCGCTAGAGAGGCATCCACTCCTGTCTCTTGCCCGCAGAGCTGGAGCCGTGTCGATATCCAGAGTGTCGCTTCCGCATTGGTCCGGTGCAGCGCATTATGCGCCTATGCGCCCAGCGCGGGTCCTTCCGCCTTTTTTTGCGCAGCAATATAGGCCGCAAACTCCTTTGCCCAGCGCTGGCCCTCTCTTTTGAACGCAGGGAGTTTCAGGAGTGCCCTGGCAAACAGTGAAGCTACGTGTGAGTTGGTCTCTGTCGTCACTACAATCCTGGTACCTTGCGGGTCAGGAAAGAGTTCATAGACGCCTGCAGCTGTCTTTCCCATAACCTGCATCAATGCGACGAACTTCCTCGTATTGACCTTTAGGACCCGGATGGAGGAGGTGTCAAATCCCACTGACTTTTCTAGCCTTTCCTCAAGGCTACCTGCGGCTGCCGGCACATGGATGAAACTCTCCAGATGCTGGAGCGCGTCTTCCAGCCGCGCCGGAACGATGTATGTCTGCTTTATTTCCAGTTTGTTCCCCACGTCTGAACCTTTACTTCCTCCCTCATACAGACCGGAGGGATGTTCGGCAAAGCGTAGCGTAGCTTGTCTCCGCGTACAGGACACGGACCATCTCCGTGCCCTTGTAATTGATCGGGAACAGGAGCCCAGGTGCAGAGGCCCGGTGCCCGGTGCAATGTACGTTCAATGTCCGCCACTCCCTCATATTGTTTTGGGCATGGGCGTTTCTTCTGCATCCCCTGCTTTTTTCTGTGCGTGCCGCGGCGATTGCTGCAGATGCACATCCCCTGCAGGGCAGGTGACAGTGACATCGCCTTCCCGGACCAGCAGGGCTCCAGCCTCATCTATACCCAGCGCCTCGCCAACAATGGTGCGCTTGCCCATAACGACAGTGACGCTTTCCCCTAGGCCAGTCTGCCAGGAGAGCCAGCCTTTACGGATTGAGGAAGGTGGCAATGAGCACCAGCGCTGCAGTCTGGGCAGCAGGGCACAGAGAAGCTCCTCCTGGGATGGTGCGCGGCCCGCGACTGCTGCTACAGAGGTAGCCGGAAGCCCAGGCGGGGCGGCTTCGGCAAGCAGGTTGATCCCTATCCCAACGAGCACCTTTCCGGGAAGCCCTGCATCCTGTTCACACAGGATGCCGCCAAGCTTGCAGCGCGCGCCGTCTGGTGCTGCGATAAGGTCGTTTGGCCATTTGAGCCGGACAGGACAGCCAAACTCGGCCAGTGTTTCTGCGGCAGCGACCCCTGCCGCTAGCGGTGTCATCTGGACTGAGGCTGGCGCTGGAGTTGCCAGGAAGGACAGCAGCAGCGCTGCGCCTCTTTGTGCTACCCACTCCCGGCCGCTCCGCCCACGCCCGGCAGTCTGTTCCTGCGCAACGATACAGAGGGCAGTTCCTGGTGCCAGTATCGCAAGGCGGCGCAATTCGTCCTGGGTGCTGGCGACGCTTTCAAGCAGGATGACCCGGGTCTCACCAACGTGGAACTCTTTGTCTCCAGCAGTTTCAGCTGGCTCTACCGGGAAGGAACCTTCGGCTGTCATCGCTGCCCAGTTTCCCATACCAGGTTTCCGCTCCGCGAAGCTGGCGGCTCGGCCCAGGGTGGGCAGCAGGAAATGTGGTTGCCCGTCTGGCTCAAACGCCCATCCCGTGTGGCTGCTGCCCCAGCCTGGGTCATCCGCATGCTCCCTGTGCTTTCCGTCGCAAACGCCTTATGGATCAACTGCATACTGTCAAAAGGAGTCCTATGCCAACCATTGAACAGACCAGGGTAATCATTCGCAGCGAGGTGCGGGATGATCAGCTACGCCAGGAGGAGCGGTACGCCCGCCGCAACAGGATCACAGCTATAGACGCTCTGCTGGAGGAGTTTGAGCAGCTAAACCTGGCAGAGGAGGAGAGTGCCCCAGCTGACCTGCTCGGGCGCGCGCAGTCGCTGGTGGTAATGGAGTCTCACCCGCTTGCAGAGAGACATCCCCGTGAGGTGTCCATAGCGGACTGGATGGAGGCACTGTACGACATTCAGGACACACTCATGCTGCCGCTGGACGAAGGCTGGGACTGATGCCAGCCAGCAATCCCAGGGGCTCAGCCTGCAGGGGATTAGCTGCAGCAGGCCTGATTAGGGCGGACCCGGGGCAGCAGTGAAAAGAGTAGTGACCAGAAAGGTACCTGGCCGGGATTCTGGCAACCCGCTTGTGTTTGTCGATACCGAGACCACCGGCCTGGACCCGGTCCGGTCTCGACCATACGAAATTGCCATGATCCGTGGCACATCGTCTGGTCGCCCTTGCATCCTCCATCTGTACCTTGCTGTAGAGGAGAAGGAACTGGACCCCGGCAAGCCCCTTGAGATTTTCCTCAAGAACAGGCGCTGGCTGCCGGCCCCTGTGTCAGCAGGGGTTGCTGTCGAGCGGATTGCCACATTTACCGCTGGAGCCGTCATCGTGGGCAACAACGTGCGCAGCGATGTTGCGTGGCTGGAGAGGCTTTTTGCAGCTGCCGGGAAGGTGCCGCACTGGCACTATCAACTGGACGAGGTAGAGTCCCGGGCGGCCCAGAGGCTGAATGCGGGCCCGCCCCCCTGGTCGAGCGATGACCTGTCACGCCGGAGCGGGGTGGATCCGTCCCAGTTTTAGCGCCACAGTGC
>JAJZMA010000084.1 GCA_021850405.1 bacterium | reverse complement strand
ATCCAGCTGCTCGAAGGCAAGATCCTCCAGCTCCCATTTCACCTGCCACATCCCCAGGCGGTGTGCCAGCGGAGCATAAATGTCCATGGTCTCCCGGGCAATCCTTAGCCTTCTTGATTCGGGAAGCACTGCAACGGTTCGCATGTTATGGAGACGGTCTGCAAGCTTTATGAATACGACCCTGATGTCCTCGGCCATGGACACCAGCATCTTGCGAATGTTTTCCGCCTGGGCCTGCTCCTGACTGTGGACATGGATCTTGCCAAGTTTGGTCACCCCATCCACGAGCTTGGCTACCACGGGCCCAAACTGGGCTTCTATGTCTTCCCTGCTTACTGCTGTATCTTCTACCGTGTCGTGAAGCATTGCTGCGGCGAGCGTATCTGCGTCGAGATGCAGGTCAGCCAGTATGCTGGTAACAGATACCGGGTGCTCGATGTACGGTTCCCCGCTCACCCGCAGCTGACCCTCGTGGGCCTGCGCAGCCAGCAGATACGCCCGGTCGACCAGCTCCCGGTCGGCGGCGGTCAGGTAGGAGATTTTTTGATGAAGCTCAGACAGTATCATTGCGCCAGAAGAGAGGTACCCTTTAGCACATGTGTACACCGCAGTGCCAGCGCCAGCGCCAGCGTCATGGCTCTACCTGAACGATGCGCGACAGCTGAAAAGTACCATCTGCCGGGATGCCACTGCCGCTGAAACCTCCAGCTCTGGTGAACCGCTCGGTAGTCACACCACCAGAACTGCCACCGCTACTGCCCCCTGAATTCGCTACAGATGTACCAACGGTGGCCAGAATCATGATCACGACAAGCACCATTATGAAAAGACATCCACAACCTCCAAGCACACCTGCCAGTGCCATCCTTGTTCCCGATATGACTGGGGGGTAAAAACGCAGGCTCTGCGGGGTGGGCGGAGGCTCGGCATGGGCAAAACCAGGCACCGGCGCGACAGCTGCAGCCGCGTTCGCATCTGCTTGCGGTGTGGCGATCGAGGCAGGATCAGGAGCTGGCCAGGGCACATTCCCTTCCGCAGGCGGATCAGGCGGCTGATAGCTGCCCGGATACTGGACAACATTGGATGGCGGGCCAGGCAGCTCCTGGTGCAGTCCGCCCTGGGGTGGATGGAGTGACTCATGTGGGAGGGGCAGCACAGGCTGGCCGCCCTGCGGATCGCCTGGGGCTGGACTCCCGGGGTCTATAGGTCCCTGCGCGTCATTGGTCACAGTGCTTCCCCTTTCCCCCATGGTAGCCGGACTCTGCGAGTGCCGATCCAGTAGGGATGTCGGATCGTAACCACTGTTACCAGATTGTGTGGGCAACTGGCCCCTGGAGGCTGCGTTTCAGCGCCTCGCCATAGGTAGCGGCGCCAGGGTCGGGGTCTCTTCGGGGAGCCCAGAAGGAAGGGGAAGCCCTCTCGCCAGCAGCTCCCGATCCTCGGCCGCGATCCGCTCCAGTTCGTCCACCAGTCGGCCGATCAACTGCTCCTCTGGCAAGGTAGCAAGCACCCTTCCATTGCGGTAGATGATCCCTTTCTGGCGACCGCCCGCAATGCCTATGTCTGCGTGCATTCCTTCTCCCGGCCCATTGACCACACAGCCCATAACCGACACCGTCAGCGGCCGCTTGATCCCAGCCATCGCCGCCTCCACCTGCTTGACCATCGGGACCATGTCAATCTCCAGTCGGCCACAGGTGGGGCATGCTATCAGGTTGGGTCCCGAAGGCTGCGTCTCGAGGCTGGCAAGTATCTGCCTTGCTACGCGCACCTCCTCTTCCGGATCTGCCACCAGTGACACCCGGATCGTATCCCCAATTCCTTCAGCCAGAAGGGTACCGATCCCGATGGCCGACTTGACCACTCCAGTAGATGGCGGGCCCGCCTCGGTAAGGCCCAGGTGCAATGGATATGGAAGGTTCAACTCCGCAAACTTGCGGTTGGCAAGCAGCGTAGTTGGAACATCACTGGCCTTGAGGGACACCTTGATTGCCAAAAACTGCAGCTCCTCCAGAATCCTGATGTGGCCAAGGGCTGCCTCAACCATATTGGCAGCAGCGTCCTCCACAGTTGCTCCGCGTCCGCGCACCAGCTCCTTGCGACTGGGGATACTGCCTGCATTGACCCCGATCCGTATTGGGACTCCACGCCGCTTAGCCTCTCCCGCAATCTCAGCTACCTTTGCTGAGTCAGTAATATTGCCAGGATTGAGCCGAAGGCAGGCTACTCCTGCCTCCAGGGCCCGAAGCGCAAGTGGTGCGTCATAGTGGATGTCTGCCACGATTGGAAGAGGCGACCCCTTGACTATCTCCCGCAGTGCGACTGCAGCCTCCTGGGTGTCACAGGTGACCCTGATAATGTCTGCACCAGCAGCGGCTGCCCTCTCAATCTGGGCGAGTGTCCCTTTGATATCCTCGGTCTGGGTCTTGGTCATTGTCTGGACCGAAACCCTGGCAGCCCCGCCCACTACCACGCCACCCACATTGACTGGCACAGTCTTGCGCCTTTCCATTCCACTCCTGCCTTTTACAGCCGGGATATGTCACCGACAGTTATATCCATTGCGACTACAAGTATAAACGCTAGCCCAATCGCGTGGACCACTGCCTCGGTAACCGGATTCACCCGTTTTCTTCGCAGCGTCTCGATCAGGACAAAGAGTAGCCGTCCCCCATCCAGAAATGGCACCGGCAGGGCATTGAGAAGACCAAGACTCACACTTATCAATCCTATCGTGGAAATGTAGCTTGCCCAGCCTTCCTGGGCTGCGGTATCTGCAATCTGGGCCACGCCAACTGGCCCAACAAGACCGTTGGGCCCGGTGATTCCCCCACTTTTGGGCGTACTTGCAAGATATATGATCCCCTGGACGGTGCAAATTGTTGTGAGGCCGACATCCCTGTAACCATTGGTTAGCGCCTGCCACAGATTGGCGCCCGGCTCCCCCGGAGAAACCCCAAGCTTCCATGCCACCTGGTTGGCGCCAAGAGCGATGCTGGTCGCTGCTTCAATGCCCTGATCAGTGCCAGTAAAGGACTTGCCCTTGCCCCCATTGGCAGTAAGGACGTAGCCAGCCAGGGTGACTTTTGCACCGTCCATCACGACTGACCCGGGAGGGCCCGTCCCAACCGGTCGCCCGTCCACCGAGGTGATGACAAGAAGACCAAGGGGAAGGGAGTCATGCGGACCCGGTGACACGTTTGCCAGCAGCAGCTCCGGATGCACCAGAGCATGCCTGGTCTTTCCATTCCTTACATAGGTCACCTCCACCGGGTGTCCCATTGCTGCTGAGGTGGCCCGAAAGTAAGCCGCGTCAGTCGCACTGGGGGGAGCCGCAGGAATAGGTATGCCATCCACTGCGACAATATTGTCGCCATTACGCAGCCCAGCCCGATGTGCTGCCTCCCCCGGGCCGTAAGCAGATGAAAGGGGCAGGAGCAGTGCCACCATGAAGCACACTCCAGCAAAGGCGAAGTTGAATACCACGCCCGCAAGTATCGCAGCGGCGCGGCGCCATCTGGACGCCTGGTAAAAGCTGTCTGGCTCTGTGTCCCGGTCGCCCGGCACCATCCCCTTCAGCCTGGCGTAGCCCCCAGCCGGAATCAGCCGGATAGAGTACCTGGTATTGGATGTTGAAAATCCGCCCAGTCGGGGCCCGAACCCAAGGGCAAACTCATCAACCCCAATGCCAACCAGCTTTGCAACGATGCAGTGTCCGTATTCGTGCACCCCAATAACAATGACCAGAAGTGCGGCTACAGAAACAACAAAAAGAACTACTCCCATATCAGGGCCCGCCAACTGCTGCCAGGAGTTCATGTGCCACCTGCCGTGCGCGCCGGTCGAGCTCCAGAATTTCAGGAATGTCTTCTGCCGCTGTTCCGGAGAACTTCGCCACTACCTCTGAGACAACTGAAACAATATCCAGATAGCCGCACCGGTGTGACAGAAATGCGGCCACTGCTACCTCGTCCGCAGCGTTCATTGCGATACAGGCTCCTGTGCTATCGGTGGCGGCCGACCGTGCCACCGAGTAAAGCGGATACCGCTCCTGGTCGACTGGTGCAAATTCGAGTTGCGCAAGCTCCGACAGGTCAAGCTTTCTTGCTGCACCTTCCAGCCTGTCACCGGCAGATAGCGCCAGGGCAACAGGCAGCCTCATATCCGGACTCCCAATCTGGGCCATAATTGCACCATCCACAAACTCTACCATCGAGTGCACGATGCTTTGCCTGTGTAGCAGGACATCGATATGCTCCACGGCCACAGAAAAAAGGTGCCGCGCCTCTATAATTTCAAGTCCCTTATTCATCAGGCTTGCAGAGTCAACAGTTACCTTTGGCCCCATTGACCAGGTTGGATGTGCGAGTGCCTGCTCAGGTGTAACCCGCTGCAGTTCGCAAAGCGGTAGATCCCGCAGCGCACCGCCGCTTGCAGTCAGTAGCAACCGCAACACGGTGCCTTCTGCCTCACCCCGAAGGCATTGCCAGATTGCACTGTGTTCGCTATCGACAGGAAAGATCCGTGA
The DNA here is from genome assembly GCA_021850405.1 of bacterium. GTDB lineage: Bacteria > Chloroflexota > Dormibacteria > Aeolococcales > Aeolococcaceae > JAJZMA01. The sequence goes on along the minus strand of JAJZMA010000084.1, from coordinate 1,498 downwards.
GCCAGCCTGGCTCGCGGTTGCGTTCACAACTGGCCCTGCCATCACCATGACCTCTTTTGAGGAGAGCGCTATGTCACGGCCCCGCCGAACAGCTACCATCGCTGGTTCGAGTGCAGCAGCGCCAGGAATGGCAACCAGCACAACATCGCAGTCGACTGTGGAAACCTCCAGAGTGGCCGAGAGGCCCACGCCAAGCCAGGGAGGGGTTGTACCGCTCGCCGGATCTGGCAGAAGCGACGCGTAGCTGGCCCCAGGGTAGCGGCCATGCAACTGCAACAGGAAGCCATGGTTCTTCTCCACTGTTGCCCCCACAAGGGAAAAGCGCTCTGGATTGGCCTCTATGACAGAAAGCGCCTGGCGTCCCACCGATCCTGCTGCGCCAAGCAGAACCACCCTGCGAGTTGCTGGTGGTGGCTTTTGTGGTCCAGCCGACCCATGTGGCAGCAGATCAGCGCTCATAACTGGTGAATCATCCCCAATAGGCCAAGGTAACACGCAGAGAGTGGAGCCACCACCATAAGGCTGTCAATGCGGTCCAGAATTCCACCATGGCCAGGAATCAGGGAGCCGGAATCCTTGACGCCGGCAATCCGCTTCATCGAAGACTCCGCCAGATCCCCGGCCTGGGCACCAGCCCCGACAAGTCCTCCCAGAATTGCAGCAAGGGGCCAGAACATGTGGACCCGCCATACCCCTAGGACGACGCCCAGGACCACAGCAAAGCAAAATCCCGCAACTGCACCCTCAACGCTCTTGGCTGGCGAGATTGCGGGAAAAAAACGGTGTTTGCCAATCCAGCTGCCCACAAAATATGCTGCTGTGTCGCAGGCGATTACGCCAGCAAGTATCACGATAAAGAGTAGCTGGCCATAATGGCCGCCGGATGCCGGTCCGCGTGTCTGCAACAGGAGCAGGAGGATAGCTGACGTACCGCTAGCGATATATATCGTCCCGCTCACAACGAGAGTCCAGAGTGTCCATGCATCCTTCCCTCCAACAAGGGTTAGTGGCAGTACGATTGCAGCCAAACCGGCAAGCATGTAGGGCAGCAGTCTTATGGCCGTCCCAGGATGGAGCAGTGAGACCAGCGTTGCACCCAGAAAGAGCAGGCAAATCGGTACAAGAAAAGACAGCAGTTGCCGGAAATCGGTCCCAGGATTGAGTTTACTGAACTCAAAACAGGCTAGTAGGAGCACAAGTGCGAGGACTGCGTCGAGCAGCGGGCCGCGAAACCATATCACCAAAAGCACGAGCACACCAAGCACGAGCGCCGATGCTATCCTGCGCAGCATCACACCTCCTCAGACAGCACACCGCCGAACTTTCGCCGCCGGGCAAGAAAATCCGACACTGCAGCCCGCAGGTCCGGCGGGCCAAAGTCGGGCCAGAGTGTAGCTGTGACATAGAACTCGGCGTACGCTGACTGCCAGAGGAGAAAATTTGAGAGTCTGCTCTCCCCCGCTGATCTGATACACAGGTCAGGATCAGGAAGGCCCGC
>JAJZMA010000002.1 GCA_021850405.1 bacterium | reverse complement strand
AAACACAGATAGCCTGCCCAGCCCCACAATTACCAGCAGAGGAACCAGCGGGCCGATGACGGCTGCCAGCAGCAGGCCCACCAGCACTGGAAGCTGTCCAGCAGTAGAATGTGTCGGAGCTACTGCCAGCACCACCAGCGCCACCATGCCAAGAGAGGCAACGAGCAGTCCCGCGAGCGCAAATAACAGGATCAGCTGGACAAGGCGGATTGACCAGGGCACGATCTGGCTGGCGTCAACCGCATCAGGGTCCACCTGGAGCACTGACCGGTTCACGCACACTCATCCAAAGGAGCACCCAGGGCTGAAGGAAAATAACTGGACAAGGTCACACTGCCCCGCTGGCATCAGTTTCAAACTGCTGCAGCGGTTCTCCTGGATACACCCTGATCCTGGGCAGCGCCATAGGCTGCGTGGAGTACTCAGTTGCAGATGTGGTCCTCGCGTCGGTGACAGCGCTCACATAACCCAGAGCTGCAAGATCAGCAAACATCGGTGCCTCGGCTGCCTGACCCTGGCTGGCGGCAGGAAATGGCCACAGAGCGCCAGTATATGCCAGATCCTGGATCGGGCGCCCGGAATACTTCTCTATGGTTACTGCTGACGCACCCACCTGCTGCTGCAGGACACTCATTGATGCGTCATAGAGAGGCACCTGGTCATAGACGCCATGGTCCTCCACCCAGAAACCGTCTGCTGACAGTGTGGTAATCTCCTGGCCGGTCAGATAACCCTGCCGGTTCTGCCCGTTGGGAAGTTCAACCACATGGCCAATGAATCCAGACGACACAAAAAAATTCGCAGTAAATCCATCTGTCCTTAAAACCGGCACAGCATTGAACCACGGGCTTTGCCTTCCATCATCAAAAGTGAGGACAAAAGGGCGGGTCGGCAACGGCAGGCCGTACTCAAGATTGTCCATCAGCCTGGTGATGGAGATGGCATGGTATTGCGCCCCATGAAGGTAGTTCATCTCGGCATCAAACTGGGCAGGAGGAACCGTCAGGCCACTCTCTATCTCCCAGCCATAGCTGTTGTTCCAGGCTGACCTAAGCGGGAGGGGAGCAACCCTGTGATACATGAATATCGGCACTGTGACCTGATGGGCAGGCACTGCAACGATGGGCAGGAGAGGGCCCGTAGCAGGACCAGATGGCACGGGGGGAGATGAACTGGCTTGCTGTGCACTGCCCTGGCTCCCTCCTGCTCCCCGGGTGATTACGGGGGCATCCATGGATGCAGGACCCTCCCCAACCACCTTGAAGGCGGAGCTACCCCTGGTCTGTGCCAGGTAGAGGGCAAGGGACTGGTAGAGCGCTGCAGCACCGGCCGGGCCAGGCTGGGGACCAACAAACCTTACATCGACCGGAACCTCCCACAGGTTTTCCTGACGTGCCAGGGTTTCATAGTTGACATGGACTGCCCCAGAGACTGGATGACCAAGCGAATAAGACATCTGGAACCCACCAAACTTGGCTGCAAGCATCGCGGCGCGTGCCTGCTGGCTCGGCCACCCCTGCTGGGCACCAGGCGTGAGCAGCCCCCACTGCTCTGCAGGCTGGCCAGCCACAAATGCGTTCATGAAACTGGCTGCCACTTTCTCCACAGCCTGGGCTGGAGACAGGCCAGCTGTGGCTCGACCGTGGGCACTGGCCGGGGAGCCGCCCGCACCAGGTACCTTGCTGGCAACACCACCGCACCCGGCAAGGGTGATACCAGCGAGAACCACGCCCAAAGCAGCCACAACCGATGCTCTTGACCTACCCACTGGTCGCAGATGCTCCCTGCGGTACCAGATCTATCCATACCGTCCCAGGTGCTACGGGAAGGGGCTTCCCATTAGAGCCCACAAACTGGGGAGGGCCAGACGCGGCAGACTGCCAGGTTCCGGAGAACTCCTGTCCGTCAGTGAACACCTGTACTGGCCCGCTTCCGGTCAATGTGTAAGCGAGGCCATGGATGCCATTGACATCCTCAATATAGTTGAGCGTCTGTACCTGCACCTGCATCACGACAACTGTTGCCATAGGCAGCGGTGTACCTCCGGGTATAACAAACGTACCTGTAAGGGAATCGTTACGGATGTATCCATGATCGGCTGGATTCCATGTGTAAACAGGGTCAACCGTGGGCGACAGCGGAGCAGAAAATCTTGTTGCTGGAACCCCACCGGTGGGGTTCGATGTGCGGTTCCAGAGCTGGTAGCCCACATGCGGCAGTGCTGCCTGGGAGATCAGTCTGGCGATATTGGCCCCGTCAGTAAACAGGTTATACGGGGGGTAGGCGGTACTGGTCCGATAGAGTAGGCCCCCTGCGCTGGTCTCGTTGAACCGGGGGACATTTCCTGCCCGCAGGTGGGCCGTGACATATTGCGATGCCCCTGAATAGATGAGAAGCCCATGATACTCATTGACCAGTGCGATGCTTACCATCCTGGCGCTGCGAATGTCTCCAACCTGACCCTGCGGAGGTGTGAAATAGATCGCAGAAAATCTGGTGATGCCACCTTCAGTGTCATATTCATACACGATCTGCGCCTGGTTCAGCCCATATTGCGGTCGGGCGTACTCGATGTTGTCAACCTGCACAATGGCTGGAGCAGGAAGGGCTGGCTGCGGAGTCGGGGTCGGACTGGCAGCAACGGTGGACGATGGATGGCTCGATGGGGACGGACGTACCGCCACCTTCCCGTGCGAGGCAGCTCCGCACCCGGCAATGAGTACTGGAAGCCCCACGAGAACAGCCAGGCTGCGGATCAAAGTTGTACTTACCTTCATATCATCCAACTCCCGAATTATGGTGTGGCTCCTGCACCCGGGCTGCCGCATCTGGATGCCATGAGCGCAGTTTCATCCTGAACAAAAACAGCTCCTTGACTGCACGCAGTATCGCTCTTGGGCGTGCACCCGAACGTACTCCGGCCACCCTGGGTCGATGGGTGACGGCAACCTGTGCCGTTCTCCACCCTCCTCGCCTTGCCTTCCAGTAAAGCTCTGCATTGATGAGCGCACTCCTGGCCTGCAGATCGATCGAGCGCAGGAAGGAGCCCCGCATAATCTTCATCGCACAGTCAACGTCGCGAACCTTGAGCCCGTAAAGGAACCGGAGCAGGGTATTGAAGACAAAACTTACCACTGAGCGAAAAAAGGCATCTTCCCGCTGGCGCCGGTAACCACCCACCAGGTCTGCCGTGTCCAGGAGACGCGCCATCATTGGAAATTCCCCGAGATCAAACTGACCATCAGCATCGGTGAATGCAACGAAATCTCCCCGCGCTGCTCTCAGCCCATCCCCTACGGTCGCACCGTATCCCTGTTTGCTTTCATGCCGGATCAGCCGCAGTGGAATGCCAGCATCCTGGCAAAGGCCTGTCGCCAGCTCGGCTGTCCTGTCAGTGCTCCCATCATCAACCAGGACAATCTCGGATACCAGCGCAAGCGTGGAAAACATTGCCCTGGCCTCGGCTATCACGGAAGGGAGATTCTCCGCCTCGTTGTGGGCAGGGAGGACCAGGGTTAGCGAGGACAGCGGCAGTTTCAAAGCTTCTGATGAGCCGCCCGATCCCCCTGCCTGGGAATCGCTGGTTCTGGCTGGCTTAGGCATGGTTTCCCCCAACTGCTATGATGGCACGCGTCCGATATGGTACCTGACGTGAATGCCAAAATGGCGCGGGCAGCACATGAGCCCGATTCTGGCCCAGGCCTGAGCCGGTTTGGGGACTCAGCCGTTAAAACCCTCCTGCCTTCGCTTCTTGTACTGCTGCTGTTGCGGATTCCTGCGTGGTTCGAGCCGTACTGGTACACCGATGAAGCTGGCTATCTGACTGTAGGGCGGGAGCTGCTGCACGGCAAGGTTCTCTACGTTACGGCATGGAACAACAAGCCGCCGCTCATGCTCTGGACCATGGCACTTGACTACAGGATCTTTGGAGCCAGTGAGGCTGGTCTCCACGTACTTACGTTAATAAGTGCCGTCTGCACATTGCTTGGGGTCTGGTTTGGAGCAAAACGGCTTCTAAGCTCCAGGGCAACACTGCTCATCCTCCTTGCAACCGCAATAGTCCTGGGCTTGCCCATCACTGATGCAGAACTGGCCCTTCCTGAAAGTTTGCTTATTGCCCCATGCACGTGGGCTGGCATTCTGGTCATCCTTGCCTGCTGCAAACGGCTCCCCGCGTCCATGCCCCCTGTGCTCGCCCTGGTGCTGGCAGGCCTGCTAGATGCTGCGGGCCTTGGGTTTCAGCAGACTGCCGTTGCGGACATAGGCGCCATGACACTTATCCTGCTCGCCTCCAGCATGCGACTACGGTACCTGACTGCATATCTTTCAGCAGTAGTACTTCCCACCCTGTTATGGGTGGTACTGGTTCTTGGGGCAGCTGGTGACAAGGCCACAGAATTCGCCCTCTTTGGGTTTTACATTGCCTATACCAAAAGCGCGATCCCGTCAATGCGAATCCTGGCAGAGCTGCACCTGGTGGGTGTAGGTCTTCTGGCACTCCTGATAGTTTGTGTATGTGTCCTGTACCGTCGCCGGGCAGAGTGCGGCTGGATGTTCATGGTCTGGACCCTTGCCGACCTCGGAGTGGTGGCAGCAGCAAACCAGCCGTATCCGCACTTTCTGACGCCCGCGGTAGCACCTGGCATGATGGCGATGGGCTCACTGCTGCCAGGGATCCGCCAAGTGCTTTCCGAAAAGAGAGGATGGGTGATGGCAGGAGCATTTCTCCTTGCTTCCTCCATGGCCTCAGTCATCAGGTTTGACTGGATGTCCACACGCATGGGTACTGTAGATGGCGTCACTCACCGCAACCTCGCCACCTACTATGGCGGATTCATCGCGCTCATACTTGGGAAACAGTCAAGCACGTCCTGGGCCTACTCATTTGACGCTCGTGCTCCAGCCGTGGTGGCGATGGGAGCGTGGCTGCACCAGCACAACGCAACTGGAGAAACAGCTGTTGTCTGGTCAGCAGATGCCTGGCCCTATCTTCTGGGAGACTTGCCCGTAACACTGCCAACGCCACCCATCTATAACGACAATGTCCTGCTCGGGGGCAGTCGCCTGATGTCGCAGCGGGTTGCCAGCATAGCGCCAGAGGTGCTGATTGTCTCTCATGGAGCATTCATGGAATTCAAAGGCATTGCTCCGTTGCTACAGCTACACTACACAAAGGTATTTACCTATGGGCCCGAAGCCATATATCTGCGAGATGGTACGGCGGCCACAAAAAGGATCCTTGCCTAGATGTCTGTCCCAGCCCCAGGCAGCGGAGCCAGCCTGACCCTGACAGCGAAGTTTCGCACCACAGAAGGCGCATGGAAGCTCGCTGCTGGGGGCGTAGTCCTGTTTTTTCTCATCTGTGCAGTCCTGTATTCAATAATCACGCCGCTTGGGGCGGGCCAGGATGAATACTCGCATCTGGGTTATGTACTGATTGTGGCGCAGCACCTGGCACTTCCAGGGCATGGTGTTTACGAGCGACAACAGCCGCCTCTGTACTATCTACTCGCCGCCATACTGTACAAGCTCTCTGGCTCCACCTTTGTGGTGCGGCTGCTTTCGCCGTTATTTGGAGCCGCCACGCTCATAGTATGTATGCGCACGGCGCGTCTCATCTTCCCGCGCCGCCCCTGGCTTGCGGTGCTCTCCGCGTTGCTCATCGCAATAATCCCGCAGTTCCAGTGGGTGGACGCCACTATAACAGACGATCCTCTCTCCTATCTGGTGGCAGCACTGATCGCGCTGCAGACAGTGCGTCTGATACTTGATCCTGCGTATGAAAGGCCGTCAACACGGGTTGCCGTGAGGATAGGGCTACTCGCGGGAGTTGCCCTGCTTTCAAAAGAGACTACGTGGGTTCTGCTGGCGTTCCTGTACGGAGTGGGAGCCGTACGCTGGAAGCTGCACATGAGGTTCAAACAATGGGCTGCACTGGTCGGAATTCCTGCCGTCCTTGCTGGCTGGTGGTATGTACGCAATCTGATGCTGTTCCATTCACTGATTCCGAGTCTTACGCCAATCAATAATCCTGGCCACATCCTCCTCCACCTGAACA
>JAJZMA010000158.1:3827-6248 GCA_021850405.1 bacterium | reverse complement strand
GACGCTCTTCAGATATTTTGGGGGCAGAGCAGCCTTTGCCCTAGCCGGGATGCCGGAAGGCGAGGCATGCATTGTGCCCACCAAAGCCAAAAGAGGTGCTGAGCGCGAGGCGGACCGGGTGGGCTCTACCTGTGCCCGGTACATAGTCCAGGTCACACTCCGGGTCAGGGTTGTCCAGATTTACAGTGGGCGGCACAAACTGGGCCGCTATCGCCTGGATACAGAACATCGCCTCTACCGCTCCAGCGGCACCCAGTAGATGCCCTGTCATCGATTTGGTGGATGAGGTAGGGATGGCGTACGCCCGTTTGCCGAGGGCGGCCTTGAGTGCGTGGGTTTCTGCCACATCGTTGAGCTGGGTGGAGGTGCCGTGCGCATTGATGTAGTCCACCTCGTCTGGTGTGGCCCCAGCATCCTCGAGCGCCAGCGTTATCGCCCGTCTTGCCCCTTCTCCCTTCGCATCAGGCTGGGTGATATGTGAAGCGTCATCGGTCGCGCCGTATCCTGCAATCTCTGCAAGGACGGTAGCTCCGCGTGCCCGGGCATGGTCTGCCTCTTCCAGCACCAGTACTGCTGCTCCCTCCCCAGGCACAAAGCCGTCCCGGTCGCGGTCAAACGGGCGGGATGCCCGTGCAGGGTCGTCATTCCTGGTGCTGAGCGCCTGCATTGCTCCAAATGCGGCGACACCAAGGGGGGTGATGGCAGCTTCGGTGCCGCCAGCGAGCACCGCCTTCACCCTGCCCCTGCGGATCCATTCTGCAGCCTCACCAATTGCATGGGATCCGGTAGCACAGGCAGATACAACGCCCATGTTGGGGCCCCTGGCCCCGATGTCGATTGCCACCATGCCAGCTGGCATGTCGGAGATCATGGCGGGAATTGTAAACGGCGATATCCGCCTTGGCCCCTCGTTATACAGGGCAAGGGTGGCCCGTTCCATGAATTCCAGGCCACCTATCCCGGATCCGATCAGGACTCCTACCTGCCCAGGGTCCGCCGCTGGATCCAGCCCTGACTGTGCAAGCGCCTCACGAGCTGCACAGAGCGCCATATGGATGCACCGGCTGGAGCGGCGCGCTTCCTTTACCCCCAGCAATTCGGCAGCATTGAACCCCTTGACCTCTCCGGCAATCTGGGTAGTCAGATTGGATGCGTCAAAGCCGGTTATCCGTGCAATGCCGCTTGTTCCATTTGAGCAGGCCGCCCAGCTCGCCTTGCTGCTGTTGCCAAGCGGGGTAACTGCTCCCATGCCGGTTACAACGACCCGAAGCCGGCTCATACTGCAGCCCCCTGGGAGCTGAATCCACCATCTACATGGATGATCTGACCGGTTATGTCCCTGGCCCGGCTGGAGAGGAGAAAGGTCGCGGTATCTGCGACCGGGGTCGCATCACCGGCATCCCATCCCAGTGGTGCGCCTCGCGCCCAGAGCTGTCGCAGGCTGGCAAATCCAGGGATGGCCTTCGCGGCCACAGTGTCCAGTGGTCCAGCAGCGATGCTGTTTACCCTTATGTGCTCCTTGCCCAGATCCCGGGCAAGATAGCGGGTGGCTGATTCCAGTGCTGCCTTGGCTGGTCCCATCCAGTCATACAGCGGCCAGGCGCGGGAGGCGTCAAAGGTGAGCGCCACAATAGCTCCTCCGTCCGGTGGGAAAAGTGGTCGCATCGCCTGGCTCAGGGAGACAAGTGAGTAGCTGCTTACCTGAAGCGCTGTAGCCACAGACTCCCAGGGGGCAGTCATGAACCCACCCGCCAGACACTCCTCAGGTGCAAAGCCGATAGCATGCACAACTCCGTCAATATTGCCGAACCGCTCCTTCAGACTGCTGGCAAGCGCTGTCAGCTGCTCTGGCCGGGTTACGTCCAGCTCCAGCACATCGGGCTTGCCACTGATGCGTGCGGCACTCTTCTGCGTGAGAGTCATGGCTCTTCCAAATGACGTCAGTATCACTTCTGCGCCCTCTGCGCTTGCAGCCTGGGCGATGGCAAAGGCAATTGAACGGGGGCTGAGCACCCCGGTTATGAGCAGCCTTTTCTGGAAGAGGATTCCACCGTCTTTCCCATTTTTCCCGATTGCTTTCATATGCTCCTGTTGCAGACAGTCCGCCTTGTCCTGTTTCTTCCAGCTACCAGTGCCGCTCCACCCTATCCTGTGCCATGGCACGGGAAGGCTTCCTGCAGGAGTGTATACCTGCTGTAGGGTGTCTCCTGATTTTGCAGCCCCTGTGTGGACCTATAGCCTAATTTTGCCTTATTGGGCCAGCTGTCGCGCTAACCCGCCCTGGCGCCTGCGATCAGTGAAAGCATTTTTTCATGCCAGTCGGGCGCACCGGCCAGAATGTCTCCACTGTGCAGCCAGCTGGCCCCATCTCCATCCCAGTCGGTAACGATCCCACCGGCTTCCCGCACCAGCAGGGCTCCT
>JAJZMA010000158.1:0-3817 GCA_021850405.1 bacterium | reverse complement strand
GAGGCCCAGTTCAAAGTAGCCGTCAAAGCTGCCTGCAGCAGTATACGCAAGATCAAGGCTTGCGGTTCCAGCCCTGCGCAGGTCTTCAAAATTGCTCATCGCGCCAAGAAATACAGGCAGGTACTCCTGTCTCCTGTGCGGGATCCGGAAGGGAAATCCGGTAGCGACAAGCGTCCTGCTCGTGCGCATGGCGCTAACGGCCAGCCTTCTATTTGCCTCGTCGGTGGCGCCATCGCCAAGCGCAGCACTCCAGCTCTTTTGCAGTAGCGGAGCAGAAACTGCGGCTACGTAGGGGATCGCATCAGCAAGGAGTGCGATGCTCACGCCAACAACCGGGAAGCGGTGCAGGAAGTTGGTGGTGCCATCCAGCGGGTCCACAACCCACAGCAGGCCATCTCCAATTGGCTGCCCCCCTGCTTCTTCTGAGAGCACAGGCACCTTAGGGGTCTTCTCGGAAAGCATAGCTATTACAGCGGCCTCAGCAGCCAGGTCTGCCTGGGTCACATAATCTGCCGGGCCCTTCTCTGTTGCAGTGATATCGTGCGAGCCGCCTGCCCACTGTGAGAGCACCTCTGCTCCTGCTGCAGCGGCAGCGATGGCGGTCTGCCGCAAGTCATCACGCTCCTGGCGGCTGGTCACAGCTGGATGGTCAGTGTTTCGGAAGGAGCCGAGAATACGGCGAGACAGAGCCCGGCTAGCGCAAGGTCACGGATGCCGATCTGTCCTGGACCGTGGGTCAGTGCTATTCCAAGAAGCATGAGGAGGAACAGGGCTGCCGCCGCTGCACTCCAGAGACGCGAGCCGATCCCGGCCGCAAGCAGGAGTCCAGATATTGCGAGTGCCTGGCTGGCTGCGGCAACACATGCCAGCGCTGCGACCGAAGAGTGGTCCACAAAGGGGATGAACTGTGCCCACTCCTGGGCGGATGTGAGCTGGCTAACTCCCATCCATACCAGAAGCGCACCGAGCAGGATCCGTGCTACTGCACCAGCGTATTCGCGAAGTGCATCTGCTGCACCGCCAATCCCGACCGAAGATTGCGCCTTCATCCGGTTCCAGCCCTTTGGACCACAAGCGTGCATCGAGTGCTGGAGCACAGTGGAAGAAGGAGGTGCATTTCGCTTCATTTTTCCATTTTCCCGGAGGTGCCAGATGGAATCTGCTGGATCCGTTACAGGGGGAAAGCCCAGGGCTCAGCCCCAGGCAGTAACTGCACGCCATGGGACCCGGGCTACCAGACAGGGACAGGGCCGGCACAAGACCAGGGCTGGATGAGTGCCGCAGGATAACCCTGACCGCAGATGCAAGTGCGGGTAGTGTTGGTGAGCCCCAAAGGAGCACAAAAATAGGACAGTTGTTAGAGCAATTCGACTCCCGGGAGCGGCTATCCTGGCTAACAGAACTGTCACTTTCTGCCGTCTGGAGGAAGTTATCGGGAGCCGGGCAGTTTCCCTCCCGCAATAACTATTGGCAATGCCGATAGATGGCGCTATGCCATCTGTATGAAGCTAGTTGAACGTGCCCGTCTTGCTCCGGCTCCTCCACGCGGCTGGCAGGAGGTAAAAAATCTATACCAGATGAGTGAGCATTTGTTTGGCTCGGCCACGTTTGGCGACGTTCTGGCGTTGCTGTCCCTCCATCTCGACAGAGGGTTTACCATGGAGGAAATCCAGCTGGATCTGGGCACCAGCTATGAGAGCACTCATAGAGCGGTGCGTCGGCTGACACAAGCGGGATTGGTCTCGAAGGAGGCAGGTCCAGGTCTGGCCCATACGGTTGTGTTGCCCCGGTCATCATCAGCCATGGCTTTGCGTGCCGTGACGCTGAAGTTCTGTTCCATTGGGCCGCGGCTCATGTGGCGTCGCTCCCAGGCGGGACCGTTATCCGTAGACGAGGCTTTCGTCTACGGATCCATCGCAGCCGGCACGGAGCGCCAAGACAGTGACATCGACGTCCTGGTCATTGGTGAAGCGACCGACTGGGATGTTGCTGCGCACACGTACGACCTCACCGATCGCCTGCGTCGCGACGTCAACATCATGGTCGTGCATCCGGCAGAGGCGGTGCAGAGTGATTTTGTTTGCCGAATCTCTGCGGGCGTCACGATGAACTTGATCAGTGCCACAGAGGCACCACGCCATGCCGTTGCCTGAACCTTCTTCAGTGAGTCATATGCTCGCAACCCTGATCGACAAGCAACGCCTTGCCCTCAAGCGAAGCCCGATGATCACCGACAGCGAGGTTCTCGCTACATTGGAGTTGGCCCATCGTCACCGCGCCGAAGCCCGCTATTTGCGTGCCACCCAGTACCCGATCCAGGCGAGAGTGTTTGATGTCGCGTTCGATGCCTGCTGCGTGGCCGCAGAAGCATTGATTGAAGCGTATGGGTTCCGCACATCAGGTTCGGAGGGAAGTAGAACGTCGGTACTCGGTGCAGCGGCTCTCGCCTTGCATGAACTGGGGCAGGAGGATGTCAGTGAGAAGCTACGCACTGCTGACCAGGTGCTCAGAGTGAAGCGAAACCGAGCCAGGTACCACGAACTGGATGCAGTTGGCCCACAGGATGTGATCACAGCCATCGAGATCTCAGAGACCGTCGTCGATACCTGCGCTTCTGAAATTGCCAAATGCCTAAAGGTGACTATACCTGACTTTGTGTTTGGCGATCTCGAAATCGACGAACACAGCTAGTCCAATTCGCACCGCGCCGCTGACACAACCTTGCATGCTGGTCCGGCCATAAAGGCTGCCAGCGTGCCCTCAAGATGGGATCCAGCCAGCCGCCCATCTGCCCGGGCACCTTCCTCCAGTGGGGTGTAATCCTTTGTAATCTGTTACAGTCTGCCCAGGGGCTCCATGGATCTCCGACGGCTCGCCTCCAGGGCAGGCAGCATAATTTCCCGTCCAAGCCTTCCACGTATGGGAAAGCCATAACTTCCGCCAACCTCTGCGGCGATCCGTGAGATGACGGCATCTCCATCTTCTGCGCCCAGTGTCATGTGCTCGATCTGGTCCATCGACATTCCTGTAAGCCTGCCAATAGTGCTGAAGAGCTCCGTGAGGCACGGCATCATGACGCTGTTACGAACCGGCAAGGCGCTGCCAGCAAGGCCGGCAGCGTCCCATCCAGGATCGATCCCGGCAATAAACTGGTCGACCCGCCTGGTAGCAACCCATGCAGTCAGGGCCTTTCCCACCACCCATCCAGCGGTTGAAACCTGCCGTTCCCTGGGCTGAGCTATCTGGGCGAGAAGCTGCGTCTGGAACAGTCGGGCAACTGCCAATCCTGTCTGGGTTTTCTTTCAGCCCTCCTGGCTTGCCGTCGTGCTGGCCTGGTCAGCGGTGGACTATCCAGCAGTCCATACCGGTGTGGAGGTTGCGTCCAGGTTGAAGCCGGTTGTTACCTGCTGGGCTGGGCTGGGCTGGGCTGCCAGTGGGTTCTGGATAACCCAGAGCTGGAACGGGGCGCCCTTTGTCGCAGGAGAGAGGAAGATGAGTGACTTTCCATTTGGGGACCAGGCTGGTACAGCTGGAAGAACGGCAGAGGGAATTACCCGTGCTGGTCCAAGTACGTAGGTGGTTCCGTTATTGGAGATAGGGGCAATCTCCAGTGCACTTGTCTGGGCAGTGTCATTAATGCAGATCATGGCCAGCTCTGTGGCAGCTGGATTGAGGGCTGGCTCTTCGCAGTTGGCACTGGGCGGTGTGAGATAGTTGCCAGGATCGGTTGCGCTTGCCTGGTAGTACAGCTGGGAATAGGTAGCTCCAGTTGTTGAGTTTATAGCAAACTTGGAGTAGATGACCCCACCTCCGGGAG
>JAJZMA010000128.1 GCA_021850405.1 bacterium | reverse complement strand
GTTCACCTATCATGTATTTTACGTAATGTCAAGGAGGCTGCGCTCTCTTTGTCATGAGTTCCGCATTGTTCGCAATATCACCGATGTGGACCAGGACATTCTGGATGCTGCTGCCAGACGGGGCGTAACGCCAGAGATGCTGGTCGCTGGGCAGGTGGAGCAGTTTGAGGCAGACATGGATTCTCTCTTTATCCAGCCTGTTATCTCTCCCAGAGCCTCAGAACACATACAGACCATGGTGGCGTGGATAGGGAAGCTTCTTGCTGCTGACCTGGCCTATGAGGCAGATGGTTTCATCTATTTTGACACCACCGCGTATGGCCGTTTTGGCTCTCTTAGCGGGCTGCCAGAAGCCAGGATGATTGAAGGCCTGCGCGAGGCAGGAGAACCGGACAAGGCGCCTGGCAGGCGCTCTGATCTTGACTTTATTCTCTGGCGTCCGGCCGAAAATGGCAATCCAGCGTGGCCAGGGCCCCTGGCACCGGGACGGCCCGGGTGGCATATCGAATGCTCGGCCATGGCTATCTCGGAGCTCGGGCATCCAGTGACGATCCATGGGGGGGGGGCAGACCTGCTGTTTCCTCACCATGAGTGTGAGCTGGCGCAGGCAATAGCTGGCGGGGCCGATCCGTTTGTGTCGCATTGGGTCCATGTATCCCTGGTGGAACATGAGGGTCAGAAGATGAGCAAGTCGCTCGGTAACCTTGTATTTGTGCGCGACCTGCTGGAGCAGTATCCAGCGGCGTCAGTACGGCTCTATCTGGCTGGGCACCACTACCGGCAGCCGTTTGAATTTGGTGAGCCAGACATGCAGTTCGCCGATGGGCGCCGCCGATCCTATCTTTCGGCGATCCAGTCAGGAGCCATCTTCTCCAGGAGTGAGGCCAAGGCGGTGGAGGATGAGTTTGTCTCCCACCTTGACAACGATCTGGACACACCTGGGGCACTCGCAGTGCTGGATGGGATTGCAGTAGCTGCCCTGCATATGGCCACGGTGGGGGCAGCTGTACCGGCTGCGGAGGGAAGGACCGCCTCTTCGGTGATTACAAAGGCGCTATCCTGCCTGGGCATTCCCTCAGAGCGACTTGCTGGCTAGGGTCAGCAGGCGGGCTCCAGCGTGTGGGAGCAGCCTTGCCTATGTGTCTGCGCTTTTCTTTATGAGGACTTGCCGCTGGTGAGCAGGGCCCTGTGATGGCGTCGCGGCCGCAGCGCCACACCTGCTGCCAGCTCCAGCACAGTCAGCACGCCTCCCATCAGCACAAACTCCAGGATTGCCAGCACCACGACTATAGCCAGGGATTTGCCAGCGCCCAGCCGCTTGCGCAGCCCTTCAGGGAAGAACACGACCGCGGCAGCAACGGCCGCCCCTATCACAAGGTGGACCACCAGGAATAAGATCGTAAGTACGTTGGTAAAGATGAACAGGATTATCAGCAGCACAAAGATTGCTGCGAGAAGTTCAAGACCACGTTTCAGGAACTTTTCGGCGAGCATGCTCCTATCCTACTCTTCCTTTCAGGAGTCACCCCTCATGAGGATTGCCCCGGCCATCCCTTCCCAGTACCCCCCGGCTGGCTGGTCCGGTGGGAGTAGATGCTGGTGACTATCCCTGAGACTGCGCAGAGGACAGCGGTACGCCTGGATGAGCAGCACCGGCAGGCAGTGGCTGCTTTCCTGGCGCCATATGGCGTTGATTCGCTTTTCCTGCGGAGTGAGCTTGCGCTCTCGCATGGCATGGGTGAGCAGTGGTGGGGGCTGTATGCCGACAGTGGGCTTGCGGGAGTCCTGCTTGCAGGAGCACTTGCAGTGCCGTGTGTGCCCGTTGCTTCCGAGCTGCAGCACTTTGCCGAGCCACTGCGGCGCCCACAGGTACGCACCATTGTGGGCCCACGCGCACAGGTGGCAGTGGCTGCTGCCGTACGGCTTCCAGATGCTGTTCCTGCTGACTATAGGCGCCATCAGCCGGTAGTTTCCCTTCTGCCCCATCAGCTGCACCGCTTCGGGCAGGCGGCAGTCCGCCGCTCCACCCGGCATGATGCAGCAGTGGTGATCGCCAGCTCTGCACGTATGCACAGGGAGGAGATGGGTGTCGATCCGATGGTTGCGGATCCTGTGGGCTGGCGGCTTCGCATGCGCATGCTGCAGGAGCGCGGCTGGTCATATGTCTGGCTGCAGGGAGAAGAGCTGCTGTTCAAGGCAGAACTTAGTGCTCTGGCAGATGGCCAGGCCCAGATCCAGGGCGTTTTCACCCCTCCCCGCTTCCGCAGACTGGGATATGCTCGTGCTGGCATGAGCAGATTGTGTGAACTCCTCTTCCAGGAAGGTGTCACCCGTTGCACGCTCTATTTCAATGATTACAATGACGCAGCTCGCCGGCTCTATTCCAGTCTTGGCTTTGTATGGGCAGGAGAGAATGCAACGGCCATCTTCTGACACCTTGCCGCCTTGCAGGTGCAAAGCGAGTGCGGCTCACACGTTTCCTGGGGTACTCGCGGGCTGTTATCCAGGCACCCTGGAAACCACAAAGCACTCCCTGCATGGTAACGTGGCGTGGTGGCAGAGGTAGTTTCACGCGCAACCCTTCCCGCCAGTGCTGAAAAGGTTTTCGCACGGGCGGTAGACCTGAGCAAGGCTGACTGGCTACCCTCCGTGAGCGGTATTCAGCATGTCGGCGGCGCCGCTTCCGGAGTAGGTGCGCAGTATAGCGTCCTGGTCCACTTTATGGGGCATGACTCAGAAAGCCTCCTTACCTGCACAAAGTTTGACCCTCCAAGGCAGGCAGTTTTTTCTGTGGACGAGGGAATGAAGCTGACTCTGCAGCTTGAGGTGATCCCGGTGGAGGGCGGCTCAGAGCTTGCGCTCACCCTGTCCTACCGGGTGGGCGGCGGACCCTTTGGCGCCATGGCGGAGAAGGCGAGCGAGCCAGCAGCACGGCATGAGGTATCCCGGGCCGTGGAGGCGTTTGCTGCAAATTTCCGGCGCAGGTGAGCTCCATGGCTAGCGCAGAGAAGAAGCCACCCCTCTCTCCGGCGACGCCTGCGCAAGCTGTAGTGCCAGCGGTGGAGCGGGTTGCGGAGCTGCTTGGGGCCGTCTGCCGGGGGGACCGCGATGCACAGGCTGCTGCCCGCGATGAGCTGGTGTCCGTGCATCTTTACATCGCCAGGCGGCTTGTCGCCTCGCTCGGCCTTTCCAGCGAGGAGGCAGAAGAGGCATTCCAGGAGGCCTGTCTTGGACTGACGGTCGGGGTGGCGCAGTATGTGGAGCGGTCCATGGACCCCCTGCCACTTGCGGGCTACCTGGAGCGGGTTGCTGGTCTCTATCTGGATGCAGCACTCGCACGCAGCGAGGAACAGTCGCGGGCTGACAGGGCGCTGGCAGCCGACGTTCAAACACTGGAGAGGAAGATGCTGGCGCTTTCGGCAGAGTTTGGCAGGGAGCCTTCTCCCCTGGAGCTGGATGCGGCCCTTGGCTGGACCACCTCGTACCGTGAGCTGGTGGAACAGCTCCTGGTGCAGGCTCGCCTCCAGCATGATGAACAGCTGCTGCCGTTTCTCGATCCGGATCTGGACAAGGACGAGGAGGGGTAACAGGGGCCCGCGTCGGGGAGCCTCTTCAGGCGGCACACATCCTGTTCATATCCTGTTCACATCCACGGGCTGTACTCTTGTTGGATATGAGACTTCTGGTCGTCGAGGACGAGGTGCGCCTGGCATCACTTATAAAGCGTGGGCTGGAGGAGGAGGGATATGAGGTAGATGTCGCCCACGACGGGGAAGAGGCGCTCTGGTATGCCGCTGAGGATCGCTACGGGGGGATAGTGCTGGACGTGATGATTCCGCCCCCGGACGGCCTTTCGGTGTGTCGCCAGTTGCGAGCCCAGGGGCGCTGGATGCCCATCCTCATGCTTACTGCAAAGCTGGATGTAGCCGACAGGGTGGCTGGCCTGGATGCTGGTGCCGACGATTATCTTTGCAAGCCGTTCAGTTTTGCAGAACTGGCTGCCCGTCTCCGGGCTCTTGTCCGGCGACGGCAGGAGGCCGAGCGGGAGCAGCTCCTTGTGGGTGACCTGTTCCTCGACCCAGCATTGCATGAGGTGCGCAGGGGGGATGTAGTTATTGACCTAAGTCCCAAGGAGTTTGATCTGCTGGAGTTTCTTATGCGGCATCCTGACCAGCTCGTATCCCGCCAGCAGATTCTCGACCACGTCTGGGACTTTGCCTATGATGGCACCAGTAATGTCGTGGACCAGTATATGAGCTATCTGCGACGCAAGATTGACAGGCCGTTTGATGTGGACTCGCTGATGACGATCCGGGGTGTCGGCTATCGCTTGCGGGCGACCAGGACCGGCTAAATGCCGATCCGCGCCCGGCTCACCCTGGCCGTGGCAGTAACCGCGTCCCTCTTCATGCTGGTAGCTGGTTTTGCCTTTGTCACTGTGCTGCAGGCGCATCTGGTTGGGGATATAGACCAGACCCTTCTCCACCGGGCGGATGCCCTCCTGCATCCGTCACCGGGCAGGCTGTTTCCTGCAGGCACAGGGGGGGCTGAGCATGGACTTAGCTTTCTTGGACCCAATGGGGTATCCGCCATCCAGGTTTACAGTGACACTACGTCACCACTCTCTTCCTTCAGCCTTTACGGATCTGCGCATCTGCTGGGTGCGCGACAGCTGGCACAGGCACGGGTCACCCCCTCTTTCTTTACCACTACCCTTGCCGGCTACCCACATTCGGTGCGGGTGCTGGCGGAGCCGGTGCCTTCGGTGCCTGGGGACGTGCTTGCCGTGGCCGCGTCACTTGAGGGCGTGGACCAGGCCACGGGCCAGGTTGCTGGTACGCTGGCTGTGCTTGGACTGGTGCTTGTAGTGCTGGCTACAGCTGGTGCATGGCTGTTTGGTGGCAGTGCGCTCCATCCTGTAGAGCGGCTCCGGCAGCAGGCGGCAATACTAGCACGCGATGGCGGTGAAGAGTTGCTGGATGTCCCGCCTACCCACGATGAGATTGCTTCTCTCGCCGCAACCATGAATGAGGTGCTGCTGCGTTTGCGCAGGGCGCTGGCCCGCCAGCGGGAGTTTGTCTCGGATGCTGGCCATGAGTTGCGCACCCCGCTGGCCACCCTGGCGGTTGAGCTGGAGCTTGCGCTACGGCCGAACCGGAGCAGGGCAGAGCTGGAGGATGCACTCCGGCAGGCACAGGGAGAGACCAGCAGGCTGGTGCGCCTGGCTGAAGACCTCCTGCTCCTTGCCCGCAGCGATGAGAATGAGTTGAAGCTTCAGCTGCAGTCACAGCTGCTTGCGCCGGTGCTGGAGTCGGCAATTCGCACCGTAGCCCACCAGGCGCAGGAAGCAGGGGTTGTGGTTGAGCTGCAGTGCCCATCTGACCTGCTTGCCCTGGTGGATCCACCTACATTTTCGAGAAGCATAGTGAACCTGCTTGATAACGCACTCCGGTACGCACCAAGGGGCAGTGCAATTGCGGTGACGGCAGGTCAAAGGCAATCGATAGTCGAGGTGACCGTTTCTGACAGCGGGCCCGGCTTTCCCCCCGAGTATCTGCCTTCTGCATTTGACCGGTTTACAAGGCCAGATGGAGCCCGCGGACGGCTGGACGGAGGCAATGGTCTTGGACTGTCCATCGTGCGGACCATTGCGAGAGCCCACGGTGGGGATGCTACTGCGGGCAATGCCAGCCAGGGGGGAGCGGTGGTCGTGGTGACAGTCCGCGCAGGGACACCGTCACCACCATGATGCTGGCGCCAGAATAGGGAAGTGGTGCGCAGAAGGTGGATGGTTCCCCTGGTTGTTGCCGGAGCAGTGCTCCTGGCTGCGGTCCTGTTTCTCGGCTACACCAGGTTGCTGGCGTCCCCCTCTACAGGAGAGCTGTATGTTGAGGCAGCAGCAGCTCCAGGTGCTCCAGTTGCCCTGACTGCACCCATAGAGGTATCTCTTGAGCTTGGGGGCACTGGTCGCGCCCCGGTGCATGCAGCGCTGGGGTCGACTCCTGTGGTGGTTTTTCCGTTTTTCCCGCAGACTGTGCCACTGGGGGAGGCGCAGGTTGTAGCCGGTTCGTATGAGCGGGTGGCTGTTACCCTGGGAGGTGCAAAAGTGCGGCAGTCCAGACAGTTTACGCTTGCGTTCCAGATACGGCCGGGAGAAATAACTGTGCTGGTATTCCATCTCCAGCCAAAACCGGCGGGCGGAGCCTTGCCGACTGTGCAGTACGTCACAGCGACCCACCCTGCGCCTGGCTAGTCTCGCGCTTTTCGGCTATGAGGGCGGCGACGGGGGTGAAGTTGTCGGAGATCCAGAGTCCTGAGTTGCTGTCCTTGA
>JAJZMA010000035.1 GCA_021850405.1 bacterium | reverse complement strand
TAAGCAGCTCGTCTGTCCTTACCCCGATTCGGGCCGCATACTGGGGATCCAGCGCATGCTCTGCATCGATGAATGCGGCGACCCCGCCTGTTTTCTGTGCTTCAGCAATGACGTGGAGAGTGAGGGTTGTCTTTCCTGAGGATTCCGGTCCGTAGATCTCAATAATCCTTCCCCGTGGTACCCCACCCACTCCCAGAGCTACGTCGAGTGTCAGCGCGCCGGTCGGAATGACCGAGATGGTCTGGTCGGCGGTTACTTCTCCCAGCCTCATGATGGCCCCCTTGCCATGGGTCCTCTCAATCTGGCTCAGGGCGGTAGCCAGGGCTTTTTCTCTTTCGCTATTCATCGGGATGCTCTCCTTGGGCGTGGCGCGGTGGCCAGTTACCGATGCAACTGCTTCAGCCACTGAACCAGTATGTGCTGTTGGATCTACCGCTGTAGCCATTTTCCTGCTCCTCCACTCCTTGCCTGGCGCCTTGCCAGGGGAGCCCACGCTGCGGGCGTGGTCCGGGTCCGCCCTAGGCGGGCGAACATATGTATGGTATCTGCTCGAACAGGGGTTGCACAACCGCTGTCACATCGGCTCGCTGCTGGCCTGTGCCCGGCCGAAGGGGCCTCACTCTGAAAGACAGGTCACTGGGTAGCTCGGAGCTGGGGCAGGGAGTGCAGGCGGACTCGAAATCGGGCTGGCCTGTCTTGCCTGGCTGTCACAATCCCGTGCGAGCACCATTTGCTCCGCTTGCAGGCGGAGTAGTATTGTGCGAATCCAGTCGCTAGCTGGTCCGTGACCTATGGTTTGTTCGGAGGGAGGCGCAGTGTCCTTTACAGATGCCTACATGTCAGTCTGGAGGAATTATTTCAATTTCGAGGCAAGAACATCACGCGGGGATTTCTGGAAAGCCATGCTCTGTAATCTTGTTGTCGGAGTTGTGTTACTGGTACTGTCTTTTGCCGTACCTATCCTGCACATTGTCTACGTCCTCTACGTTCTGGCGATTATAATCCCGGGGCTCGCGATTGAAGTCCGTAGGCTGCATGATATTGACAAGAGCGGGTGGTGGTGGCTTATAGCGTTTGTGCCGTTTATTGGGTCAATATGGCTCATAGTGTTGTTTGTTCTTCCTGGCACACCGGGTCCGAACCGCTTTGGAGCCTCTGCGCTTACCTCCTGATCCTTGTTTTTTCCCCCTCTTGACGGGGCTAACCTTTGGGCAGGGAGTTGCAGAGCAATGCTAATGCCTGCCTCACCGCAGCATTCCGGTTCTCCTCCCGGCCCAGGTCCCTGCTTAGTTCGGCAGATGTGATTCTGCTTGCATCTGCACAGGCGATGTAGATCTGGCCTGGCTGGGCGTTGCCGTCGGGAAGGGGGCCAGCAGCGCCGGTAACTGCAACCCCAACGTCCGTAGCTGCCCAGGTGCGCACCGCCTGTGCCATCGCAGCTGCAACTTCTAGGCTTGCTGCGCCATGCAGCCCAATCAGTTCTGCAGGTACTCCAATTGCGACCTTGAGTGGGCTGCTGTAGCAGACAATGCCACCACAAAAGAATGAGGATGCCCCAGCAACCGACGTGAGTGCTGCTGCCAGCAGCCCCCCTGTACATGATTCAGCTGTGGCCACAGTGAGTTTTTGCCGGTCGCAGCGCCTTGCTATCCCGGCCACCACTTCTTCTGCTGCTGGCCTCTCTGGTTCCGGGGCGGGCGAGAAGACAGCAATCTCAGGTTGCTCCAGAGCTACCTCCTTGTCATGGGGACTGTGCCTCATGCGTGCCTGAGCATGGGATGGAGTCACAGGATGAACCTGCGGTAGCGCCAGAGGTAGTCACCTCCACTCAGGATCGTTGTAATTATGGCAAGTCCGATGAACAGAAACGCGACGTGGCCGACGGGGGGGTAGGGGCGCCCCAGGAGGAGGATAGCTATCATCAGGTTCTGCGTGAGTGTCTTGGACTTGCCCCACGGGGTGGAGGCGATGACAACACCTTGCTGTGCCGCAATGAAACGCAGGCCCGTGATGAGAAATTCGCGCCCGAGTATGATCACTACCACCCACGCGGCCAGCGTCCCTTCTCCCACCATGATCGACAGTATGGTGATCACAAGCAGTTTGTCCGCCAGCGGGTCCAGCAGCTTGCCCAGGTCGGTGACCTGGTTGCGTCGTCGCGCTATCTCACCATCGAGAGTGTCAGTAGCTGCCGCGACTGCGTATGCCAGTAGTGCTGCCTGAAAATGCCAGGTGAAAGAGGCGTACATGAGAATCCCGATGACGGGGATCAGCAGGATCCGGAAGATGGTGAGCTGGTTGGGCAGGTTCATCTGCCGCTTTAGCCGGTCCACCGCTGCTACGGACCCGTCTAGCGGTAGTTGGTGAACTGTAGTGGAGCTGGAAGTTCTGCCCCCTTCAGCTCCTGGATGATCGACTGCAGCAGGTCCTTGTCACGGGCAGATACCCGCAGCTGGTCACCCTGGATTCTGGCCTGCGCCTTGGGAAAGCCGGTCTTTATCCGCTTCTGAAGCTCCTTGGCCAGCTCCTCAGGGATTCCTCTCCGCAGCTCTATTTTCTGGCGCAGAGTCCCTTTTGCTGCCGGCTCTGGCTCCTTGGGATCCAGCACCCGCAGGTCAAGCCCCCGCTTGTGCACCTTGCTCTGCAGGACATCAAGGATTGCTTTCAGGTGCATCTCTGACGAGCTGGTAAGTGTGATGGCGCTCTTGTCGAGCTCTATCTCAGCCGTTACGCCCTTGAAATCATATCTGGTGCCAATTTCGCGCCTTGCCTGGTCAACAGCGTTGACCATCTCCTGCTGGTCGAAATCTGACACCACGTCGAACGAGAACTCAGTCGCCATGGTGGTTAAGGATACAGCCTTGGTCACCATGCCGGCCCAGCCTTGGCGCATCGATGTACTGGCTCATTTCCCGCTGCGCCCTGGATGGCAGGTGTCCTGCACAGGGGCCGAATGTCGGCAGTGCCAGGGTGGGTGGGGTGTGATGGTGGGGCCAGCTAGAAACGCTGGTAGGACTGATTGCCCGGCTCGTCTCCAAGCTCGGACAGCAGCTCATCCACCTGGACAACATCCATAAGTACATCCCTGGACTTGCTGCCTTCGTAGGGTCCGACGACGTTGTACTCTGCCAGCTGGTCAATCAGGCGTGCAGCCCTTGTATATCCAACACTCAGCTTGCGCTGGAGGAGCGAGGCTGCTGCCCGTCCCTCAGCCGCAACGATGTGGGCAGCCTTGGGAAACAGCGGATCCCGCTTTCCAGCGTCGCGGGCCCAGCTGACGGTTGCCTCTACCTGGAATATCTCCTCCTGGTAGTCCGGCTTTCCCTGGCTCCTCCAGAACGAGATCAGAGAGTCCAGCTCACGCTCGCTCACATACGCTCCCTGCAGCCGCCGTGGTTTGCCTTCGTCCACAGGGAGGTAGAGCATGTCTCCACGGCCAAGCAGCTTCTCAGCCCCCATCTCGTCCAGAATCACCCGGGAGTCAACTCCACTGGCTACTGCAAATGCGATGCGGCTCGGAATGTTGGCTTTGATGAGCCCTGTAATGATGTCGGCAGATGGCCGTTGCGTAGCAACAATGAGGTGGATCCCTACAGCACGCGCGAGCTGGGCTATCCGGCAAATGAGATCTTCTATTTCGCCTGCTGCCACCATCATCAGGTCAGCAAGTTCATCAATTACAATCACAATCATCGGCAGGGGGGACAGCCCCAGACTTTCTGCCTTTTCATTGAACGAGGTTATGTTCCTGGCGTTGTGCGATGCAAAGAGCTTGTAGCGTTCCTCCATCTCCTTTACCGCCCACCGCAGGGAAGCGACAGCGGCTTCGGTCTCGACCACGACTGGCACCAGAAGGTGGGGGATGTCGGCAAATCCTGAAAGCTCGACGCGCTTTGGATCGATAAGCACCAGTTTCAGCTCCCTTGGGGTCGCCTGCAGCAGGAACCCGGCAAGAATTGTGTTGATACATACCGACTTGCCACTTCCCGTGGCGCCTGCGATGAGCAGATGAGGCATTCTGGCCAGATCTCCCACAACCGGCTGGCCGGAAACATCAGCTCCAAGGGCAACGGTAAGCCGGTGGGCAGGATCATTGAATGGTCTTGACTGCACTATCTCCTTGAGCGTTACCAGCTGGGCTGCCTTGTTTGGCACCTCAATCCCTATAGCTGGTTTACCAGGGATGAACGGCTGGATTCTTATCGGGGCTGCCAGTGCGAGCGACAGGTCAGTCTGGTAGCCAAGAATCTTTCTTACCGGGACCCCTCGAGCGGGCTGCAGTTCGTACTGGGTGACTGTTGGACCGCTACTGGCCCCGATTATCCTTGCGTCTATGCCAAAGGACTGCAGCGTGGATGCGATAGTTGCCCCAGTGGTCCGTACCTCCTGCTCAAGTCTTTCCCTGTGGCCATGTACGGTGTCCAGAAGCTCAGAGTTTGGGATTGTCCATGACACCTCTATGGGCTCAGTTCCTGCACCTTCCAGCAGTACTGCGGACACCCCTGGCAGCATCGCACCGGCTGAAGTGCTGGCGCTGGCTGTTTCTCCGTTCTTCCCGCCCGGAGGCAGCACAGATTCGATCAGGAAAGGCTCAGTCCCGGATCCAAACGGCGCTCCAGCCTCCCTGCGCGGTGGCACAGGCTCATCCAGCTCCAGGGGAGGATCGTTAAAGGGAACGTACTCTGGCGGAAGCCCCTTTATGTCGAGGGTAGCCAGCGCTCCTTCTTTCAGAGCCAGTTCCCCCTTTCTTTTCTTCTCCTGCTTTCCATTTTTCCCCTGGGGAATTCTGGCGGGATCATCTCCAGGCGAACTGCGCCCGTGGCTCCTGAGGCGGCCTGCCATCCAGCCCGCCTTTTCCATAAGGAAGCGGAGGCGTAGTTCAACAGCAATGACTGCCCCACCGACAGCTAGCATCGCCAGGATGACGGCCCCTACCGCTGGGCCGGACGGCCAGGTGAAGACATGGGCAATGAAGTTGCCAACTACTCCATCGGCTCCTGGCAGGAGAATCCCTGCCAGACCAAGCAGGCCCACGACAGTCATCAGGCCACCCATGAGAGTGCCAGCATTCTGCCCCCCTGTCGGTTCACCGAGCCAGATCTGTCTTCCCCCAAGAAAAAGCAGTAACGCCGCTATCACAGGGGCACAGAATCCAAACGCTCCTATTAGTACCGTGTGGAGGAATCCACCAATGATTCCAGAACGGGAGAGCGTCAGCACCAGCAGGATGCTCAGCCCAGCAGCAATAGCCGCAACGCCAGATAGCTCGCTTTTCTGGGTTCTTGAGAGGTGCGCCCGCAACATCCATGGCCAGCCCAGATGCAGACGTGCACCGATTGTGGGGCGTGCCTTGCGGCCTGTCCTGCGGCTACCCCTTTTGGGCGGGCTCGACTTCCGGCTGGAACGTTTGGGCATTGTGCTCGCTTTTACTCTACCTCTTCTCTTAAAAAGCAAGGAAGAAGCACAGTCTTGATGCTAGTGCACATCTGTTCTGGCGGGTTGGCAAAGATGATTTTTGCGACATGGACGCCTCCCTCTAGTTTATGGGGACGCCTGCCCCTCGCCGCGGAAGCCGATTTTTATCGGATGTGACAGTGGTTTGGCTAATCCCGGCAGGGGAGAGCCAAAGATCCGTACAATGGGGGGGCCGACGCGTCTAGGGTGTGGCCCAGGGGCAGGGGGCTGGGGTTCAGTCTGGGAGCATCCTTAGGTGGGTTGGCAGATCCATATGGGTGGAGTGGTTTATCTCCACGGAATTACTCTCGAGGAAATTTAAAATCGCAGCTATTGCCCTTGTTGGGGCGGTTATAATTTTGGCCCTGCTGGCGGTTGCCGCTGGTGCATGGGCGTGGCAGGAGCGTGCGCGCCTGCGCATGGAGCGGGAGGCACATGCTGGCAATGTGTCTGCCGAGCGGGCCCAGGCGGATCAGGAAAGAAAGCTGCTGCTGCTATCTGCCCAGGAAGAGGCGTTCCGGATCCGGGGTGAGGTAGACAATGAGCTGCGGGAGCGGCGTGCAGAGGTGGCCCGTCAGGAGCAGCGTGCGGCACACCGGGAGGAGGTACTCGAGAAGAAACGGCGCGAGCTTGAGGCGCTGGAGCAGAAAGTGGAGGCTGAGGCTGCCCGGGTAAAGGAAAACCAGAGTGCGCTTGAGGTTGCAAGGGCGCAGATGGACCACGAGCTGGAGCGGGTGGCTGGGCTTTCGCTGGAAGAAGCCAGGGCGGAGTTGCTGGCCCAGGTTGAGCTTGAACTGGACGCTGAGGTTGCAGAGCGGATTGCCCGCGCTGGAGCAGCTGTTGCAGAGGAGGCTGCACAGAAGAGCCGGGAGATCATCATTGCATCCATGCAGCGGTACGCTTCCGAGCAGAGCGGCGAGGCATCTGTAACCGTCTTGCATCTCCCCAATGACGATCTTAAAGG
This sequence comes from bacterium, assembly GCA_021850405.1. Classification (GTDB taxonomy): domain Bacteria; phylum Chloroflexota; class Dormibacteria; order Aeolococcales; family Aeolococcaceae; genus JAJZMA01. Next base: position 31 of record JAJZMA010000035.1, on the reverse strand, counting down.
GCGAATCATCGGGCGGGAGGGGCGCAATATC
>JAJZMA010000194.1 GCA_021850405.1 bacterium | reverse complement strand
CTCAGCCCACACGTGCATGCGGTGGTTATATCGCTCCAGCTGGGATTCCAGCAGCAGCACATCGGTTTCTACCAGTTCCTGACGCGCAGTCGGAGAAAGCTTCTCCACGCACGACCGCAGGTGCTCCAGTAACCCCTTCTTTGTGGATATCAACTCCTCGTACACCGAACGCCAGTATTCTGCCTCCTGCTGGGCTATGGGCTCAGATGGCTCACCATGTACCAGCCGTGTCGGGTCCATCAGCCGTGCAGCTTCCTCATGGACTATTGTGTCCATCGCCAGTCGGTAGCCCGCCCCACGCACTGTCTCAATAACAGCAGGGCGCCTTGGATCCCGCTCGATCCTGGACCGCAACCTTGAAACGCGAAGCTCAACCTGGTCTGCCCCCGGGCGGAGCACACCGTCAAGCTCGGTGGCAAGCTCATGGCGGCTGAACGTATGGCCTGGTCTGGAAAGAAAGATGCACAGCAGCTTCCACTCGGTTACAGACAGGTGGCGCACCTGCCCGTCGCGTTCTACGGTGTGGTGGACCAGGGAGATCGTCAGATCCCCAACTGTCTGTACCGGCTCCCGAAGCAGAAACAGACGGGCTTCAGCCACCTGCGCAAGAAGAGAGCGCAGGGACAGATCCACCACTTCGGGATTGACTGGACGCCGGTAAACCTCGACAGCGCCAAGTCCATATGCATCTACTGCCTGCTGGTCGTTCTCAACCACCACTGCCAGCAGTCCACCCCCTGCGCGCAGGGAAGAGAGAAGCTGCTGCTTTTCTGGCAACTTCTCCATGCTTACCATCGCCAGATGAACCTTGCCCAGCGTGGAGAGGGAGAGGAGGTCTGTGTACTGGTCGCAATGGATAAGGGTAAAGGAGAGCATCCTTGCCCACTGGAGATCAGGGTCAGTAAGGCAGGCCCCCACCTGCGGGACACCTGCGGACCTTACTGTCAAAGTCACCTGCTCCTATCATTTGCGGCTGCGAAAATTAGCCAACCCTCCAAGATTGCCACATCAGGCACCAGACCTGCCACGCGCGTAGCACCATCCAATCAGACCCAGAGTCTCAACCGCCTGTTGTCAGCCCAGCCGGTAAGAGAGCCCAGAACAGGCGTCAGGAGGATCTGGCACTGGTGCGGGGTCTAAAGGGCAAGCCCATACGCTCGCGGCCTGCCGGAAAGGCTCCCACAGCCACTGCCGCAGGCTCACAACATGAGCTGCCATCTGGATGGGCGGAATCCGGCCGCCCCCCGGGCTGAAATGGGCTCTCACCCAGGCGGGGAGCTACCTGCACGGCTCGCGCACGGCCAGCTGCTCTGCGTCCGCCTGTCCGGTCTCCAGAGAGGCTTGCCCATCACCGCAGTAGACCCACCCGGAATGAGCCCCGGCTACATGGCAGCCTAATCAGAAACAGGCCCGCAGGCGCCCCGCACAGGTTACTTCTGCTCTAGCCCGCGGCCCGCCCGTAGATGAAGCCCTCGATCCCTGGAGTCCCAATCGCAATCAAGCGAAAGTCCACCTGGTCCCACCCTCCACCGTTGGCATAAAAATTCATCTCAGACACCTCGAAATCGCCCGCCGGCACCCCATTTACCGGCCCCACTGCTTCCACGTACGCTACGTGGCCGGCAGACCCGGCACCATCCCCGTAAGGTGCAAAAACCACAATTGCCCCGCGCACGGGAATCTGCCCTTCGGCATAGCCGTACGCAGCAGCGGCAGCATACCACTGGTATGCATTGCCAAACCAGGGGACGCATCGCCTCGTAGCCACATACCAGGTGCACTGTCCAAAATCAAAATGGTTACCACAGGGCCCACTTCCGACTGACTTTCCCCCAAGCGCCGCTGCGGCTGCAGCGTTGTCCAGATTGGTTATTGCGCCTACCGCACTTACTGTTTGCGGAGGAGCGTTCGCCAGCAGCTGATTCTGCTGTGCTACTGCGGCCATGAGCTGCATCGACTCTGCATTAAGCCTGTTTTCCAGTGCGGTTGCCTGAGCCCGTTTTGCCGCAAGGCTTGCCTGCTCAGCATTCAGTAATTGCTGCTCAGAGTAAAGGGTCATTACTGCCTGTTTGAGGGCGCCATTTACCTGTGCCTCGCTCTTGGCAATTGCGATGGCAGCGGTAAAGCCCCCCCCTCCCAGAAGAGCATTGGTAAGGGCATTGGGAACTGCAGTCTCATAGCTGTCACGCAGCAATGCGGCAAGCTGCGCCTTGTCTGTCGCCAGATAGGCCGAGTTCGACTGGATCTGGCTGGCTACTGAGGCAAGCTGCTGATTCAAGCTGGCAAGTGTCTCCTGGTCGGCAACAAGACTGCCCTGGACCGATGTCACGGTCTGCTCGGTCCCAGCCAGGGCCGCCCCTCCAGGTGCACTGCGAAGGCTTGCTATCAGGGCATTGCGCTGGGAAACGAATGCACCGACACTCTTGTATGACGGGCCTACCGCGCCTGCCCTGGCTGTCGTTACCACGCCGCCCCGAAGTACCCCAGGGGCTGAGCCTGCGAACAGCACCGCTACTGAAGCGACTGCCACGGCTCCTCGCCAACCCAGCATAACGCTCCCTTTTTTAAACCAGCAAACAAGTCCTGGCCCAGTGCCGCCGGATCGATACCCTGATCGATACCCTGGCACCAGGGCGCGGAGGAAGCTTACCCCGGAAAAGGGAGGCAAGTCAAACAGGCGTACGCCAGCTGCGACCCTGCCTATCATATAGGGTTATACCCTTCATGTGACACTTGGCCCAGCCCACGGATGGGGAATGGCCGCCAGCGGAGAAAGGGCCGACCTGCAGAGCCGGGTACAGGGACCTGTACCGGCAGGCAATAAGTGCGCCCCGTCCCTCGGGGGATCCGGAAAAACTGGCCGTAACCTTGGGTCTCTCCCCCCACGCAAGTTACAGGCAGGCTGCATTTTTCCGGCCATCTGTTGTTTAATGATGTCAATGGTGACAGGTTAAGCCCAAGGGGTCGCCAGGAGATATTCATCAAATGGCCACTGCAATGCATGAAGCCAACAGGAGCACCTGCTCAAGGAGGAACCCGGTGCCATCATCCGACACCACTCTTACAACTGGGGAAGCAGCAGAACTCTGCGGCGTATCCCGATCGACACTCCGGCGCGCTGTGGCGCAGGGTCATGTGCGTGCCTGGCATACTCCCGGAAAGCACTTGAGGTTCAGCCGCACGTCATGCCTGGATTTCGCACGCTCCCTCGGAAAGGACGTAGATCTGGAAGAAGCCACCCGGTCACAGGGACGCAACTAACCCCGCATCCCATTAGCCTGCAAGTGCGGCCGACCGGTTACTCTCATCACTGTGAGAAATGAGAGAGCAGAACAGCACCATTACACGGGCACGACAGGTCGGCTCATCGGGCTTACTGGTGGGATAGCAACCGGTAAATCGACTGTAGGCGCTCTTCTGGTGGAGCAGGGGGCCGTGCTTGTCGATGCAGATGACATTGCCCATAAGGTGTACGAGCCGGGATCCACTGCCTACAGGGAAATTGTAGGGAAGTTTGGCGACAGCATCCTGCTCCCGGATGGCAGGATCAACCGGCAAGCGCTCGGCCGCCTGGTATTTCATGACCCGGGCTTACGTCTGGCACTCGAGGAAATAACACATCCAGAAATTGGCCTCCGTCTCTTTTCGGAGATACGGGAACAGCAGGAAAAGAATCTGGTGGTGGTGGCTGACATACCACTTCTGTTTGAACGCAACTACCAGACCATCTTTGATGGGGTTCTCCTGGCCTGGTGCCCAGAGGAGCTGCAGATCGAGCGGATCTGCAGCCGTGATGGCCTTTCCGCAACCGAGGCACTCCAGCGGATCCGGGCCCAGATGCCGGTGGATGAGAAGCGTGCCCTTGCCAGCTGGGTGATCGACACCAGTCAGGGACTGGCGCAGACAAGGTCCCAGGCACTGCTCTGGTGGCAAGCCATCACCAATGAGCTGGGAAGGAGCCCCAGAAGGAGCTGAAATGGGACGCTGCAACCCACTGTCTTCCTCCCAGGCCGCAACAGGCGCGCTGGAGCTGCCACATTCGCAAGCCGGAACGAAGAGCTACCCACCAGGGAACCTGCGCAGAGTCCAGAATAAGGATCTCCGGACAAACGCTGCGAAATGCACCGTCACCCTGGCAGCAAGGGGGCCGCGCCAGCAACTGGGGAAAAAAGTGTGTCTCCTGCCATGGTTCTTGCGGGAAGGGGCACCGCACCAGCTGCGCTTACGCTGCCCGCCACTACAGCACAGCAGTCCACCTGCGCAAATACCTTCCGCCACTCAAAGGCCGTGCGCTGCGCTACCAGGGCTGCGACCCTGGCACAAAGCTCTTGGTCCCCCCGATCAAGATGATTCCTGGTAGCCAGCTCCTCGTCGCCCAGTGCGGTGCAAAACCGCACCCAGAACTTTTGCTCAAGAGCAGCCACTGCAATCCACCCGTCATCAGCGGTGCGGTAGTAGCGGTAGCAGGGAAGCTCACCAGTAAGCGGCAGGGTTACGTCTGCAAAGGCGGCAATGCCTGCCAGTAGCATCCCCATGGAGGCGGCCCCCTGCAACGACACCTCGACCCATGAGCCAACACCGGTCTCCTGCCGTCTGTTGAGTGCCGCCATGACGGCTATTACCGCCAGCAGGGAGGCCGTCAGGTCAACCACCTGGGTAGGAGGCGGGCATGGAGTGGCTCCACCGCCTGGATCCACCCACATGCCCGCCTCTGCCGCGAAGTTGAGATCATGGGCAGCAGCGCCTTCCCGGTCAGCCCCTCTGGGATAACCCACGATGCTGCAGAGGATGAGCCGGGGGTTTACCCTGGCCAGCTCGCTATAAGTAATCCCCAGCTGCGCTGCTGCCTCTGGCCGATACGACTCAACCAGAATGTCACTGCTGCCAACAAGGGACAACAACCGGGCCCGCCCGGAAGGAGTGGCCAGATCCAGAAACACCCCCTCCTTGCCGGAATTGAGCACCTGAAAGAAAGGAGAGCCCTGCTCCTTCTCCCATTCGCGCAGCGCATCTCCCGTACCTGGCTGCTCAACCTTGATGACTCTGGCCCCCATCTGTCTAAGACTGGTGCACGCAAGTGGACCGGGGAAATAGCGGCTAAGGTCGAGGACAACGACCCCTTTCACCAGAGTTGTGATGGTTTAAACATGCTGATTACGGAAGTTTAACTTTTTCATCCTGTGTGCTAGATTCTAGACAGTCAGGAAGGTATTCAATGCAAGACCAAAAGCATCACAGCAAGCCGGGGTGCAGCACACCCTGGCGCACCAGTAGTTGTTCGCTGCCCCGTCCGAGCCTGCCACTGCGGGCATCCGGAATGCAGCCCGCTTTGACTGGTGCCGCCAGCAGGGGCGCGGGCTGGCCCGGACTGTGGCGGTTGATGGTGGTGGATGATAATGAATGAGAAAGGCACGGGCCATGATGGATGAGATAGTTGTGAAGGTGCCAGCCCCATTTTGTGGAGTGGAGAATGTTGGGTTCACCGCCAGATACCCTGAACAGGAGGCCGGTGAGCGGTTGCGGGACGTACCGTTTGTCATAGAGGGCCCGGCACTTCCCATGCGCCAGCTTGCCGAATGGCTGGCGCTATTTCCCCAGAAGGCTGAACTTATCGCAGCAGATGGCCTGGATGAGGCCTACAGCTGGACCTTCCCGATTCAGCTCACAGACGAAATCTGTCTTCTGTCATTCAGGGACCTGAGTCTGGAGATGGCAGGGGATGACGAGGAGCGGATCCGCAGCCGCACCTGGAACCTGCTCCGCCCCCTGGCCTTTACCTTCCTGCGGGACTGCGTGCGCCTGGCTGAGCTCAAGCTCTCTGACCAGATCGCAGTTGTGGTGGAGCGCCCTGGACAGGCGCAGGTAGATCTGGAGCTGCCACTCACTGCAATCGTGTCGCCTAACGGGACCAGGCTGCTTCGCGCGGCCTAGACCCGAATCTTTCCTCAGGCTTTCGGACTGGGAGAAACCGCTGCCGCAGCTTTCCCTGCAGCAGACGTCTTCGCAGCTGGGGTGGCCAATGGTGCCTTCGGCGTGGGGACCACTGTAGCCGATGGCGATGCGGCTGGAGCGGGAACGCTCGGGGTAGGGCAGTTGGCAAGCGCAATGTTGAATGGGGTGGGAGTTGCCCCCGGGGTAGGTGCTACTGAAGGACAAGGGGGGGGAGGTGGAGCCGCCAGCGTACCGCCTCCATGCACAATCATCGATACAGCGACAGCAACTGCAGCAAGAAAAACTGTCAGTACAAAGCCAGCCGCACCCCACTCATGCAGCACCAGGCGCCACAAGCCCACTGGCCGCTCTTTCACTGCTTGCCCTCATGCGCCGTTCCCAGGGCAAACTGCTCCAGGACAGGCGCGAACGTGGGGCTTGACGGAGCCAGGGTCAGCTGGGTAGCCAGCCAGCCAGCAGGCGTCCCTACATCCAGCAGCTGCCCCTCAAACTCAACGCCCCATACTTCGCCTTCAGGGATGAGTGCCGCCACCGCATCAGTCAACTGGATCTCTCCTCCAGCGCCCGGGCGGGTACGGCGAATGGCAGGAAAGATGGACGGAGGCAGAACATACCG
>JAJZMA010000003.1:3572-6587 GCA_021850405.1 bacterium | reverse complement strand
GAATGGTTCTGGCATGACCCAGCTAGCTGGCACCAGCGAGGCGCTGTCACTTTCCTGTTTCCGGGTGCGACGGGCTCCTGCTACAGGGCTGGCAGGCAGCCGGCGCGTCCATGTCTGACGCAGGATCAGCAGTGCAGGCAGGATCCTCCCAGTCCGTGCCCAGCAGCTGGCTGTCCAGGGAGGGCCTGCTTACTCTTGCTCTTGTTGCACTCTGCCTTGCGGACCTGAGTGGGGGCGGCTACGCTACCTGGCTTGGCTTTGCCGCGCTTTTTACCTTCATGGGGCTGATGGCGGCAGTAATGCTGGCCTCCGATCGGCTGCCGGAAGGCGCAATTCCACGACTTGCCCCACCCTTGCTTGCGGTATTGCTGGTGGTACGGTTCAGCACCGCAAGTCCCATCGTTATCCTGCCTGTCGCGATTACGTTTGTGCTCTGTGTCCTGGCAGACAACCTGCCATCCCAAAAGGCTGTGCTCCTCGTCCTCGGCCTGCTTGTTGCCGTGGGCACTGTAGTCATGGTCATCTGGGTCAGGACGATACCTAACCACGTCGATGTTATTCCACTGATAAAGGACGGCTCCCTGCGTCTTTTCGCTGGCCGCGATCCCTATACCGGGCAGTATTACTCCAGTACACTTGGCGCAACCCACATTCCCTACACCTATAGTCCAGTTACCCTTTTCGTGGCCGCTCCGGGGGCGCTCCTGGGCGATGTGCGCTACTCGAACATACTGTTCGCACTCGTCACTATGGCTGGCCTTGGTGCCCTGGCTATGGGCTGGTTCGACCGTCAGAGTGCAGGGAGGCTGCCTGCGGAGGGGGGAGTTTTTGCCGGCAGACGCAAGCTCCTGCTGGTCCTTGCGGTGCCACTCATGCTCCCCATGGTGTGGGCAGGGTGGACAGAGGTCTTCCTGCTTGGGTTTCTCTTCTGGTGGCTGGCGCTTAGGCAGGAGCATCCCATTATCTCGACAGTCTGTCTTGCCCTTGCGATTGGCACCAAGTACACCGTTGTCCTGCCGCTTGCACCGCTCGCAGTCTGGGCGCCACGGATGCGGCGGCAGATGATTGTTGCTGGCATTGCGTCAGCTGTCTTTGTATATCTCCCCTTTATCATCTGGGCAGGCCCGGCACGCTATCTTCACGATACTATCCTCTACTTCCTGCAGTTGCCCCAGCAGCCCAATACCCTTGCACTCCAGAGTCTGCTCGCATACTTCCATCTGTCGACCCCGGGCCTTGGTGTTACTGCTCTGGTGCTGGCGTGCCTGCTTTGCGCTCTTGCTGTCTGGCGGCCGAAAGATCTGTCATCCCTCCTCCTTGCGGCTGCATTTTTTACATCTGTTGCGTTTCTGCTGAATCGCTGGTCGTATTTCAATTATTGGGCTATGGCTGGCTATATCCTGCTTGCCGCCATACTCACAACTGGGGTGGACGAGCCCTTTGCCAGGCCCTGGGAGAATTTCTGGACCGGTCGCAGCAGATAGACACCATTGGGTCAGGTGTCATCACGCTAGCCCAGCGCGAGAAGGGCCATAGCCTGAAGTTAAAGCCCGGAAAGCCCTTCGGTATCCCCTGCCATCCTTGGGCTGCCCCCAGCTGCGTTGCCGCCGGATAGGTCGATGGGGCTGCCGCCCACGGTCTGGCGCTGGCGTGGGCTCCGTGCTCCCAGTTTGCGGACTGAGGCCAGGTTGCGGATTATCGTGTGGGTCCCAGGGGAGGTGAACTGCAGTGCCATCCAGCCCCGTTTGCCCGCCTCTGCCAGCAGCCGTTTGTCCGGGTTGATACAGATGGGTCGGCCCACAGCCTCCAGCATGGCAAGATCGCTGTGGCTGTCGCCGTATGCCTGTGATGCGCCAAGGTCAATCCCGTCCCTGGCGGCGATCGCCTCTATGGCTTTTTTCTTGTTTCCCGCATGACAGAAAAACAGCACGCGTCCGGTATAGAGACCGTCTCTTATTTCAGCACGGGTTGCAGCAGCGCCGTCAGCACCGAGTGCTGCTGCCAGCGGGAGAATTAGCTCCTGCGGAGCTGCGGAGACCAGATAGATCCGGTGGCCAGCCTCCCGGTGCCAGTCCATGAGCTGGCGCGCCTGCGGAAAAACCCGTGGCAGCAGATGGCTCCTTACCCGCTGGCCAGCCAGCTGCTGCAGCGCTCCAGCATTCATTCCCTTCACCAGGGCAGCTATCTCACTTGCGGCGGCCTCAAGCCCGGCGTCATCGATCCCGTGGCGGCGAAAGAGAAGCTGGCGCCGCAGCGCCCGGACCACAGTGCGGCGGGAGATGAGACCGTCTTTATACATGGAGGGGGCCAATGCCAGCAGGGCGGAGCCACGCATCAGCGTTCGGTCTACATCGAAAAATGCGGCAGATACTCCACTGGCCCCCTTGCTGCTGGACGGTTTTTTGTCAATTATCAATGCAGGTTCCTCCTGGGAGCCTCATCTTGCCATATCTCCCAGGTCAGTGTCAGCACGGGGGCTGGTGCACACTTGCCTGCCTTCCTGGCGCTCTGGCAGGGTACCAGGCTTGTTGCATCTTCAAGCTGCTTTCCGGATTTTATGTTCATATTGCTTCGTCATCCATGACGTGCAGCCGGGGCCGGTGGGCAAATACGGTCTCACGCATGAGGCGGCGCAGCCGGCCCGGACGCTCTGCTGTCTCGACTGGGAGGTCTATGGGCCGTTGCTCGATCAGTCGGCGGGTGATGTGAATGCCATGGCGTGGGAGGGTCCGGCGCAGATACTCCCAGGTCTCATAAAGGCCGCTAGACACCGATTCGTATCCATGCTCCAGCACCATGAGGCGGGCAGAAAACGACATCAGCTCGTGGAAAAACATCTTTGCGTCATCCGGACGCGGCTGGATCAGGACAATATCCACATCAGGATGGGCATCCCGTGTAAGACGGATATGGTCGAGCAGGCCGTCATACAGCACTCCACGGAAAACCTGGTTGTATATCGCCCGCATGCCCAGTGTGGAGAGCCGCTCCGCCTGACGGTAGTTGCCTGGGTGA
>JAJZMA010000003.1:0-3562 GCA_021850405.1 bacterium | reverse complement strand
TACAACCGGGTTGATCACAACTATGAGCTTGGCACCCTGCTCGACGGCCACATCTATCGCCGATATTCCCTTGATGCCGCCATCCACGTAATCTATCCCGGCAATCTCCATCGGACGGAAAAGTACAGGTATGGCGCTGCTGGCCCCTACCGCCTGCGAAACGGGCACCTCCGGGTGATTGGAACGTGAAAACACGACCCGTTCATCGGCATCCAGGTCACAGGCCACGATGTACAGCTCTTTCTCTATCCGTGCGAATGAGTCGGAAAGGCCTGCCGACTCCAGCAGCCTGGCAAGGTAGCTGGAGATCCCCCTCGGGTCGAATAGACCTGAGGGCATCAGCGTACACAGTATTCCCGGGATATCCAGCTCAGAGATGTTGTTGTGGTGCTTTCCCAGCTCCCTTCCCAGCTCCCTTAGCACTCCTGGAACCTGCGTGGCCCGCTCTACGACCTCTCTCAGGTTGGGGCGGTAGATGTCCATCCGGGTGGGCGGGGTGAAGGGTGACTTTTCACCACCAAAGGAGCGGGCCATCTCTTCCGGGGAGAGGCCGTTGGCAAGCAGCGTTGCCACGAGAGCACCAGCACTGGTGCCAACCAGAATGTCGAAATCGTTGACGGTAGCTCCGACCAGGAGATCGTCAAGTGCCCGAAGCGCACCAATCTCATACGCGACTCCGGCGATGCCGCCCCCACACAGCACGAGCGCCCGGGTCTCGGTGCCAGCAGCGCTGCTCATCCTTTCATCCTACCTGCAAGCCTGCCCCTGGATCGCTTTGCATCCAGATTTTTACCTGGCCGTTGCAATCGTAAAGCAGGGATGGGCCGCTGGGCCGTAGGATTGCCACAGTGACCAGTCGGAAAAGTATTCGTAATTTTTGCATCATCGCCCATATTGACCACGGAAAGTCAACCCTGGCAGATCGGTTGCTTGAGGTTACCGGCACGGTCCAGATGCGGGACATGCGCAACCAGCTGCTGGACCAGCTGGATCTGGAACGCGAGCGTGGCATCACGATCAAGGCACAGGCCGTGCGCATGTCCTACAGGGACAGGGCAGGAGAGCAGTGGGAGCTGAACCTTATTGATACTCCTGGGCACGTGGATTTCTCTTATGAGGTTTCGCGGGCCCTTGCAGCCTGTGAGGGAGCCCTGCTGGTGGTGGATGCCACCCAGGGGATCCAGGCCCAGACGCTTGCCAACCTCTACCAGGCCCTGGAGCACAACCTGGAGGTAATCCCAGTGGTGAACAAGGTGGACCTGCCTTCAGCAGAGCCTGAGAAGGTGGCTGCCGAGGTGGAGGCGGTAATTGGGATCGGCAGGGAGCAGGTGCTGTATGCCAGTGCCCGCCAGGGAACGGGTATAAGGGAGATCCTTGAGGCGGTGGTCGAGCGCATACCTCCGCCAGCAGGTGATGAGAATGCTCCACTGCGCGCCCTTATCTTTGACAGCAAGTACGATGCCTACCGTGGTGTGGTTGTCTACATCAGGGTGGTGGAGGGCCGGATTGCCGCTGGAACCAGGATCGCCATGATGGCGACCGGGAATGAGTTTGTTGTGGACGAGGTGGGGTTCTTCTCGCCTGGCATGACAGCGGCGCCCGAGTTGACAGCTGGGGAAGTGGGCTATTTTGTGGCTTCCATAAAGACCCTTTCGGATTCCAAGGTCGGTGATACGGTAACTGATTCGGCGCGCCCAGCCGTAGAGCCGCTACCTGGCTACCGCACGGTTATGCCGATGGTGTATGCCGGTGTGTTCCCGGTCGACGGTGGAGATGTGACTGCACTGCGCGAAGCACTGGAAAAGCTGCATCTGAACGACGCATCCCTTGTGTACGAACCTGAATCCAGCGCTGCGCTTGGCTTTGGATTTAGATGCGGATTTCTTGGGCTGTTGCACATGGAGATAGTGCAGGAGCGGCTGGAGCGGGAATCAGACCTTTCGCTGCTGGTTACAGCGCCTACGGTTGAGTACAGGGTTGTGCTCACCACGGGTGAGGTATTGCAGATTGACAATCCAGACCATCTGCCAGATCCCTCCCGCATTGCCGCAATAGAGGAGCCGAGGACGCGCTCTTCGATTCTGGTTCCATCGGGCATGGTCGGAACCGTGATGGAGCTGTGCCAGGAGCGCAGGGGTGAGTTTCTGGGCATGGATTATGAGCCTGGCGACAGGGTGCAGGTTAATTACGATCTCCCCCTGGCAGAGATCATTCATGATTTTTACGACCAGCTGAAATCACGCACGCATGGCTATGCATCGCTTGACTACGAAATTGTCTCCTTCCGGCCAGAAAAGCTGGTCAAGCTGGACGTGCTGGTGTCCGGTATGAAGGTGGATGCACTATCCATCATTGTGCATCGGGACCGTGCGAGAGAGCAGGGGCGCAAGCTCACGGAAAAACTGGTGAAGATAATCCCAAAGCAGCTGTTTGAGGTACCAATCCAGGCTGCCATAGGGGGCAAGATAGTGGCGAGGGAAACAGTCTCTGCCATGAGGAAGGACGTGCTGGCGAAGTGCTATGGAGGGGACATAACCCGTAAACGCAAGTTGCTGGAAAAGCAGAAAGAGGGCAAGAAACGACTGAAGCGGATTGGCAATGTGGAGATTCCCCAGGAAGCATTTATGGCCGTGCTCTCGCTGGATGACTAGGGGTAGTGGAGTGAGCAGATGAGCGCTTTGGCTAGCAGCAGAACCGGCAGCGGGCCTGGGCTTCGCCGTCATGGTGCTGCTGGAGAAGGACGGGCCCACCAGCTCAAGTTTGCGTCTGCCCCGGGTATCCCATGGCCGGCGCCGGGGGCAATCCCGGGGGATGTCAGCTCCCTTTATGTTCATATTCCTTTCTGCGAACGTAAGTGTGAGTACTGCGACTTTGCTTCTGTGGCGGGGCTCGGGGGAGAAGAGCGGTACGTGGCTGCACTTGCGTCCCAGATCAGGGCGCTGGGAGAGGCGCTGCCAGGTACGTCGCTGGAGACGGTTTTTTTTGGCGGTGGTACTCCGGGCTTCCTGCCGCCACGGTTGCTGGAGCAGGTAATTGGTGCCGTCCTTGACTCATTTTCGGTTCAACCATCGGCTGAGGTAACAATGGAGGCAAACCCCTCCAGTACGAACCTTGCCCGAGCAAGGCAGTGGAAAGCGATGGGGTTCAACCGGATCAGTCTTGGCATCCAGGCGCTTGACGATTCTGTGCTCAGGTTTCTGGGCCGGGTCCACAGTGCAAGGAGCGCGGTCGCTGCCGTTGCCGATGTGCAGGGGGCAGGGTTTGACAATGTGAACTGTGATCTGATCTATGCGGTTCCGGGTCTGACCCGGGAGAGCCTCTGCAGCTCAGTCTCGAAGCTTCTTGAGCTTGCGCCTGCGCATATCTCAGCGTATGAGCTGACCATTGAGAGCGGGACACCACTTTCTGGCTGGGCACGTGCCAATCAGGCGCGCATTCCACTCGATGCGGAGTCATGTGACCAGCACTGGATGGTGGTGGACCAGCTCGCGGACGCAGGATATGGCCAGTATGAGGTAAGCAACTTTGCAAGACCAGGTATGGAGTGCCGCCACAACCTGAA
>JAJZMA010000049.1 GCA_021850405.1 bacterium | reverse complement strand
CTCCAGCATTGCTGCATAGACAGCCATATTTGCACTGGAGCCACAGTGTGGTTGCACATTGGCATACTCACTGCCAAAAAGAGTGCATGCGCGCTCCCTTGCAACGTTTTCCACCTGATCCACAACCTGGCATCCACCGTAGTAGCGCTTTCCCGGCGTGCCTTCGGCATATTTATTGTTCAGCCAGGATCCCAGAGCCTCCAGGACTGCAGGCGAGGCCAGGTTCTCGGAGGGAATCAGCTCAAGTGTGTCTTCCTGACGCTGCAATTCCTGTTCCAGCAGGCCACACACCAGTGGATCGACCCGTTCCAGGTTCGGCTTCAACTCAGCGACTGTTCTCACCAGCGGCACCTCAAAAAGCAGCTCCCTGATTCCAGCACGACAGTATCTCCCCAAACGGAATTGGGCCCTCCCGCACCAGTACTGGTGTTTCGCCAGTGACATCGATGATAGTCGAAGGCCGCTGCATACCGTGCGACCCCACAAGAACCGCCGCAATCGCACCGCCGAACAACTCAGCTATGGCAACGGCAGAATCCGGCGGAGGTTTCCCATGAAGATTGGCACTGGTGCTGGCCAGCGGACCTGTGCGTGCTAGCAACCCGAGCAGGTGTGGGTGTGCCGGCATCCTGACAGAAAGGGTGGAACCGTCGCGCGGGATGACAAGCTGGTCGCCATGAGAGGCGGCCGTAGGCTGCGCCAGCGTGGGCGCAATAATCGAAAGTGCTCCCGGCCAGAATGCCTTCGCGCACCGAAGTGCCCCCTGGGACATACCAACCAGCTCCAGGGCAGCTGACGGTTCATTGACAAGAAGAGTCAACTCCATGTTGGCGGGCCTTCGCTTGGCAGCATACACGGCCTCGACAGCAGCAGCATCCCTGGGTGAGCACACAAGCCCCCAGACAGTATCAGTAGGCACAGCCACCACACCGCCGCCAGCAATGCATTCGGCAGCAGCTTCCAGCCCAACCAGGGGGGCTTTACCACCCTGGGGCAAGTCCTGCCGACTCCCAGGAGACGGTTGCATCTGACCCGGGCCCTCGGGCGCAGTCAAGCCCGACACCACCACGATACAAACCTGTCCCTGCCGGACAGGTCGGGCAGCAGCTCTGGCTTGCACCCTGTCCAGTTGACGGTGACCAGGCCAGCAACCTCAGCGGCGCGCCTTGGGTCAACTTCAAAAAGACCAAAAAAAGGAACGGCAAGCCTTCTTTTTGCCGATGCGAGCAATGCACGATAGGCAGAAAGACCGTCATCGCCCCCAGCCAGTGCTAGCTTGGGCTCATGGCGCACCGTAGCCGGGAGCCCTTCCATCTCTGTCAGTGCGATGTAGGGAGGATTGGACAAAAGCACATTTACCGCAGCCCAGTCCAGTGCCGCAGGATGGCTATCACTTGAAGCCCGCTGTACGGCCTGTGCAGCCTGCGCCTCCTGGTACTGTTGCCCTGACGGAGCATTGCCACTATTATCCACACTCACATCCAGCCAGTCCGAACAGAACCACTCCAATCTCGATGCAACTCCATGACTCTGCGCGTTGCGCTGCGCAACCAGGAGCGCCTCGGGGGAACAGTCCAGGCCAATCGCACGTGCACCTGGAAGCAGGGTCAAAATGGAGACTGCAATACAGCCAGATCCTGTGCCGGCATCACATATGACAGCTCCGCTCCCGTCCTTCCACACGCTGGCAATCTCCCGCACGGCGAGATCCACCAGCTCTTCAGTTTCCGGACGGGGTATGAGCACCGCAGGAGAGACCTCAAAGTCCATACTGTGAAACTCCCTGTGCCCGAGGATGTAGGCAACCGGCTCACCACTGGCACATCGGCGCAGGAGGATGCGTAACTGAGCAAGCTCGTCCTGCGAGAGTGGGCGCTCATGCTGAAGATACACATCCAGCCTGCCCAGGCCAAGGGCATGGGCTGCCATCAGCTCTGACTCGAGTCTAGGCGTTTCCCTGCCGTGGCGGGCCAGATATTGGCTGCCCAACTGCACTGCCTCCACCAGTGTGGGCACCACCTATCCTGCCTCGCTTTCCAGGAGGCGACGGGCCTCATCCTCCTCCATCAGGGGAACGACCAGCAGATCAAGATCACCGTCCATGACACGGGAGAGCTGGTGAATAGTCAACTCGATCCTGTGGTCTGTAATCCTTGCCTGGGGGAAGTTGTAGGTCCGCACCTTCTCGCTACGGTCGCCACTGCCAACAAAGGAGCGTCTCGTCTCTGTCAGACTGGCGTGGCGCTCGGCCTCTGCGCGATCCAGTAGCCGTGCCGACAGTACGCGCATTGCCTTGGCACGATTCTTGTGCTGGGATTTCTCATCCTGACAGGTAACTACCAGACCCGTAGGCAAGTGAGTTATCCGGACAGCAGAGTCCGTAGTATTGACACTCTGCCCTCCATGCCCGGTACTGCGATACACATCAATTTTCAGATCCTTCTCGTCAATATCAACTGTCACATCATCAGCCTCGGGCAAAACAACCACACTGGCAGCCGAGGTGTGAATACGTCCCTGGGACTCAGTTTCAGGAACCCTTTGCACCCGGTGAACACCGGATTCAAATTTGAGCCTTGAGTAAGCTCCACGCCCATGGATCTCAAACACTATCTCCTTGAAGCCATGAGCGCCCGACTCAGTAGAACTGAGCGTCTCAACCTTCCATCTGTAGCGCTCGGCATACCGTAGATACATGCGGAACAGGTCAGCTGCAAAAAGGGCGGCTTCGTCCCCACCAGTTCCAGCACGTATCTCCACCACAACATCACGTTCATCGTTGGGATCTGAGGCCAGCAGCAACCGGTGCAGCTGCGCAAGTGCTTCCGCTTCAGCCCGCCTTTGTAGCTCCTCCTCCTCACGAGCCATGCTAACCAGCTCCGGATCCTGCTCAGCTCTCGCCAGTTCTGCTGCCTCGTGAGCCATTGCAGCGGCGCGATGCCAGATCCTCCCCGTCTCAACCACGTCCCGAAGACGCGCCTGCTCCTGGGAGAGCCGCTGCAGCAGCTCAAGATCCTGGAAGGCAGCTGGGTCGGAGAGCTGCCGCTCCAGCTCAGCGTAGCGCTCTTCCAGTTCAGCCAGCCTGGTATCTACAGTACCCATGGACTACGGAACGCTCAACTCGGTAGCGCCGCTGGGCAGGACACGGGCGAGCGCTGCGATTGCCACCTCGATCTGGGGGGTGGATGGCTCTCGTGTAGTAAGAAGCTGCGCCCCCAGAATGGGCATGAGCCCCACCTTTGCCCAGGATGCGTACCGATGCCGACCCAGGAAGCGGATCCCCTCGTAAGAGATACCTGCTACCAGCGGGAGAAGAACCAGCTCCCCCAGGAATCGCTCCCAGATGGGGAGCAGGGTCAGCGGCGAAAATACAATCACCGACACGACCACGACCACAACGAGAAATCCGGTTCCGCAGCGGGGATGCAGGCGGCTACACCCTGTAACCGCTTCTGCCTCAAGAACTGCCCCTGCCTCCAGGCCATTGATTGCCTTGTGCTCGGCCCCATGGTACTGAAACAGCCTGCCGACACTGCCTATCATCCCAATAAGCAGCAGATACACCACCAGGACGAGCAGCCGGATCAACCCCTCCAGAAGGACCGATGCCAGCGACGTGGAATGACTGACGCCGCGAGCAACCAGGAACGGCAACACCACAAAAAGGAGCACAGCAAAGAGTGCCGAGCCTGCAATGGTCAGCCCCATGGCGGCAGGAGGGATCTCCACATCCTCTCCGAGCTGCACTCCCGCTGACCATGAGATAGCTCTCATCCCCAGCACTACCATCTCTGCAAGTGTAGCCATGCCTCGCAATATGGGCAGTCGCCAGACTGGTGAACTCACAGCCCTGGCTTCCATCTCCTGGTACAGGACCTTGATGGTGCCATCGGGCCGACGTGCAGCTATGGCATACGCCGTGTTGCTGCGCATCAGCACGCCCTCGATCACCGCCTGGCCGCCGTACGTGACCGGGATGGGGGAGCCCATGGCTATGCTGACAGCGACTGACCTTAATGCGTCCGCCAGCCTATGCGTCATACGCACAGCAAGACTTGTGCTATCAGCTCTTGGCGCCGGCCTTCTCTGCCCGTCGGCGGAACCGCTCCACCTGACCGGCTGTATCGATGATCCTCTGTGTTCCTGTATAAAAAGGATGGCAGGCAGAGCAGACCTCGGTCTTCAGCTCGGCAACGGTGGAGCCTGTCCTGATCTCATTGCCGCAGAGGCAACGTACCACAGCATCTGTGTAGTAGGTGGGGTGAATTTCAGCTTTCATTGGGGAACCATTCCTTTGCTGGAGTGCGGGTATACGGGATGTATGCGCTTATACGCGGATACCCCATAGATTGACTATTTACTATAGCATGTAAACCCTGCCCAGCCTGGACACTACCCTGCCGGATCCTGCCAGAGCCGCGGCTCGCAGCGAGCCATCGCCTGGCGGAGCGACAGTTTACCGGCGCGGTGCAACCGGTACCGGCCGGGTGAAATTGCCGTGTGCGACAAGGGGGAGTTCTACCTCCAGCCGCCGGCGTGCTTCCTCGATCCCAACTCCAGGAGACAGCTCCGGCAGGAGTGAGCGCAGCCAGTCATGGTCCACATTGAGCGTGCGCCACTGCACCTGCTGCACCCCCATGGAGCTGCAGGCCGCCACCGTGGCGTCCAGCTCACTGCTGACATCTGTGACCCCCGGGAAGGTCAGGAGGTTCAGGCACACCTGACCCCCTGATTCGGCAACAACAGTGCCGGAGTTCAAAACCTCTTCCAGACCGTACCCAATCGGCCGGTAGTACGCCCGAAAAATCTGGTCTGTAAATGAGATGGCACTGATGCGGACGGAGTTGAGGCCGGCCTCCACCAGTTTTTTCAGGGTATCGGGGCGGCTTCCATTGGTGTTGATATGGATGGTTGCCGCAGGGAAGCGTGCACGGATACCAGCTACTGCCTCCACCAGCACAGCGCCTCTGGTGAGCGGCTCCCCCTCACACCCCTGGCCGAAGGAAACCATTGGTGCCCCCGTGTCAAGGTGGTAGGTTGCCAGCTCCACCAGTTCGAGAGCAGTTGGGGCGTAGCGCATACGCTCCTGGGGTGAATCCACAGGCGCCCGCTGGAGTGATATGCAGCCCAGGCAGTCTGCGTTGCAGGCGGGCGACGCTGGCAGAGCACCTTCGTGCTGGCGAAGCAGCGTATTCTGTGCGGTATAGCAGCGATTATCCACTGCACAGTCATGCAGCTGATCGACCAACCGGTTGTGGGGCAGGGCCAGCTTTGCCTCCTGCCACGCAGTCTCGATTGTTTCACCTGAATCCTCGCGTTCCTGCCAGGCTCCGAAATCATCGCTCTGGACAGCGGCAGCCACCAGTTCTCCTCCATGCTCAGCAACAGCGGTATAGCCAAAAAGGGGAAGCGGGGCCCCTGCACCATCCCATTCCCCAGCTGGAAGATATGTCCGCAGATAGCCAACCGGAAGTACCGCCGCTACCGGAACTGCATCAGAGATAACCACAGGGACGCCATCCCGGTCCATTCCATACGCTTGCCGCCCCGGAAGGTGTACCAGTTTTGCCTCCGACGGGAGTGGAATCACAGAACCAAGTGTCAGCCCCACTACGCGATTGCCACTCCTGGCAGCAGCATAGGTAGCGGTATCTGCGTCCAGCGTGTCATCTGGTCTAACCACCAAGGGTCGCACGGTCATCCATCCCCTAACAGAAGCAACAAGGCGAGGCCGCACCAGCACTCAATCATGGCAGCACTAGCCCCTATACATTGTGCACGCGCGCGGCGGACAAATGGCGCCCAACCAGGACGCCAAGCAAGACCGACCAGGTTTTACTCCTGTTGCTCCACGATTCCCGCCAAAAACCCGGATTGCTCCACTTTGTGGGAGGGATAGTTCTGGCGACACGCGCAACGCTGCCCCAGCCACAAAATCAGCATATTTACCGCTGCTGGCGCATGGTACAGGAAGTACCCAGGTGGCATTGGCCATTACTTCATCAAGCGTCAGGCGCCAGGATGCATGATGCTGGACCGCCGCATACGCCGTGCTAGCCTAGATTTTTCAGTAACTCGGGTTGCCGGGTGGCTTTTTCCTTGAATGCGGCCCGCGGGCGAAGAAGATGGTATCGCCGGGCTCCCGTTACGGCGTGAAAGCCGGCAAGTTGAAGATTCCGACCCCAGCCTTCAGGAAATTGGGTCTTCCTGGCACATTACTGACACGCCAAAGAGGACATGCACTGCAATGGGAGGCTGTGCGCTCTGGTCAGGTGGAGAAGGAGAGCGAGCGTAGTGTTGGCCAGGCGACGGCCAGGTCATGGGCGTGGGCGGAGTGGGCGTCGAGCTTCAGGCAGAGCCTGCGTCCGGACCGTGTCAACCTGCCAGCTACATGGAAGAGCCGGTAGCGCAGTGTCCTGGGTTCCCATCCCTGCTGGACTTTCTTCAGGCACAACCTCTGCATCCATGACACAGGTCTGCTGCTACCAGGACCATCTCCAGCCATGCCTCATTCATGGCAAAACTGTGAAAGGGGAAAGCTCTCATTCCCGTAGCCTTGGCACAGCGGATACGGTCTTCCACCCGGGCA
>JAJZMA010000094.1:1231-6615 GCA_021850405.1 bacterium | reverse complement strand
GGGCGGCCCAGCTGGGGGCTTCCGTTACCCTGATAGAGGAGGACCATGTCGGCGGTACGTGCCTCAACTGGGGCTGCATACCGACCAAGGCGCTACTGGCTGGTGCTGACCTGCTACGGAGAATTCACCGGGCCAAAGAATTTGGCATAGAGGTGGAAGGGGTAAAGGTCAATTTCCCAAAGATGATGGAGCGAAAGGAGGAGATAGTCCAGAAGCTTCGGCATGATGTGGAGGAGGCGTGCAGTCGGCGTCATATCGACCTGCGGGCCTCGCATGGCGTTCTTGTGCAGGGCGGTGTTGAGGTGGACGGTGATCTTGTTGCCTATGACGACCTGATCCTGGCGACCGGCACCCGGCCTACGCCACTGCCGGTTTTTGATATGCAACATCCAAGGGTGATCACTTCGGACGATGCCTTGCGCCTTGATGTGCTCCCGGAGCGGCTCCTTATTATCGGTGGAGGCGTCATAGGATGTGAATTTGCAAGCCTGTTCACAGCCCTTGGCGTTGCAGTCACAGTCGTTGAGCTGTTGCCCGAGCTGCTCCCTGGCGTGGATTCCCGGGTTGCATCCTTCTTTCGCGGGCTCATGGGGCGTGAAGGTGTGGTCTTTCATCTTGGACGCAGCGTCAGCTCGGTGGTTTCGTACCGGAAGGACGGACTTGCGGTAAAACTGGATGACGGAACCACTATCGATACGGACTATGCGCTGGTCGCGGTAGGACGCAGCCCCCGCACCTCAGGGATCGGTCTTGAAGATGCAGGGGTTGTGCTGGGGCCACGGGGACATGTGCAGGTGGATCCATTCCTTCGCACTGGCGCGGCGGGGATATGGGCGGTGGGCGATTGCATTGGGGGGCAGCAGCTGGCACACCTTGCCAGTGCAGAGGGAACCAGGGCCGCCGAAAATGCGCTGGGACACGCAGTGCGCGCGATGGATCGCACTGTTGTGCCCGCTACGATCTATACCCACCCGGAGATAGCGACAGTAGGGATTACCCCTGATCTTGCGCGTTCTTCTGGAATAAAGGCGAAATCCTCACGTGCCCGTTTTTCCATCAATGGAAAGGCGCTTGGGGAGGGAGAAGCAGATGGGTACGCTCAGCTGCTGTTTGAGGAGGACTCACACCGCCTTCTGGGCGCCACAATAATAGGCCCCCATGCGGTTGAGACCATCCATGAAATTGCTGTTGCCATGAGTGATGCGCTTACAGCTGGAGATCTGGGAAGCGTCATTCATGCCCATCCCACGGTCAGTGAACTCATAATGGACGCCGCTCAGCAGGCTGACGCGGTAGCCCCATATCTGTCCTAGAGGAAAATTCGCATTATGGGTCCGGTGAACCCAGATGATGCCAGGGACGCTCCCACTGCGCCCCATCCTTTGCCAGACGATGGCAGGAGGCGCACACGTGACGTTTTGCCAGCGCGGCGAAGTGATGTTCTGGCAGGTGGAGCTGGGTTTTTTGGCCTTGTTCTGCTCTATATCCAGGCTGTGCGCCTCATGCGCCGGAGCGCACAGCTCCGGCGTTCGTTCTTCTTCTGGGTGCTTCTGGGCGGAGTCCTGTCCATTCTGTTTGCAGTGGCAGTTGGGGTAGTGGCAGGCGGGGGGCGGGTCGTATTTGCGGCTGGCCTCTCCACAGTCTGGTGGCTGGCGGTCAGTGCTGTCATGTTTGGCGGCGCACCGCTCCTGCGGTCGCAAAGTTCCCGCAAACGGATCTGGAGGTATGGAGTGCCAAATGGCCTTACTGCCCTTCGGAGCTATCTGGCGCTGCCAATTCTGCTGTGTGCAGTTTTTCCGTTACCGGGCCGCACCGGATTTGCGCTCTGGTGTGGGGTCGGGGGGCCAGTTGCATTCCTGGATGCCGCTGACGGGTACGTTGCCCGGCGGTTTGGTCCACTGACAAGGCTTGGGGCTGCAGTGGACCCAGGTGCCGATGTGCTCTTTTTTTCCATTGCTGCCGTTGGTTGCTACCGGTTTGGAATTATTCCTGGATGGATGGCTGGCCTCATGCTGGTACGCTATCTTGGTCCCCTGCTTGCCACTCCACTCGTCTTTGCCAATGCCAGACGGCCTGAGCTGACCCATACCTATTTCGGCCGGTTGAACACCGCATTTACCGGAGCGCTGCTTTTCATCCTGATGTGGCTCCGGCTTCTGAATGGGCCTGTTGACCTGGTGGCGCTCGTTGCGGGGGTGCCCCTCATGGGTTCTACGACGCTTGCCCATTTTGTGGCCCTTGGAAAGAGAACAGCCAGCTCGCCCCGGGTCACTGAGCGGCAATGGCACCCAGGCACGCCTGCTGCAAGGCCCTAAGGGAGGAGTTGCGCAACCGCGCAACAGGAAGGTTACAGTGCTCAGATGGCCCCAGTCCCAGGGGCTCACGAATGATACATTGCTATTTGTGCGGTCCGCACAAATAGCAACTCCCGGTTGGGTGAGACCGCCACTGTGACTGGAACAGGGAGGTGACAATGGCCCCAGATGAGCAGCCTGGAAGGGCGATCGATCCCTATCCACAGCTACCAGCAGCACAGGCGCCTGCTTTGCAGTATTCCGGGATCCTGCCGCAACCAGGCTTTCAGAGTCCTGCCTATGGCGGGCATCCGGTGCTGCCGGAGGTAAGGTACGCCAGCTTTGGGAGGCGTGTTCTTGCCTATGTCATTGACGCGGCACTTGCGTGGGTGATAATTGGCATTCTCTGGCTTGTTGGCGTCCTGCTTCTGACTTTTACGGCAGGGAGCAACTACATGAATTCAGCCTCTGCAACCGGAGCCGTTTTCCTTCTGCTCTGGGGAGCGATGGCGATTACATTGCAGCTGTACTTTGGCCTCTTTCCGTTATCTGCAGCCACTCCAGGGATGCGGGTGGTCGGGCTGCGGGTGGTGGAAAGCAGCTTGGGTGGGAAACCAGGCTTCTGGCATTCCCAGCTTAGAGCGCTCTTTTTCACACTGAATATCCTTGGATTCTGGGGATTACTCTTTTTTCTCGACTGCCTTTCGGTCACGTGGGATGGCCGCCATCAGGCCTCGCACGACAAGGCAGGACGGGTAGTTCTCATCCAGGCCGAGTATCCCGTTGCGTTCCAGGGCTGGCAGCCTGCTGGGCAGGTGCCTGTGGCCTAAAGCCTTAAGGCCTGGGGCCCGAGGGAGCCCTGCGCTGCCTGCTTTGCGGCCTGGAGTGCCCCTGGCGCAGGGAGCGGCACACGACATTCCGGGCAGCATCGGGATGCTTGCCGCAGGCAGGGAGATCGCTGTGCTTAACTGGGATACAGAGATCTGACACATCCTGCCAGGATTCGTGGAGGCCACTGGATTGTCGACGCCCATTCTGCCACCTCCCCCGCGGCCAGCAGCCGGAGCCACCCCCCTGGCATCCATATGGCGGCGGGCGGTGGGATTTCTGGTCGATACCGTGATCCTCGTGCTTCTGGGCGTGGTGCTGGTGTCGTTTGTGCCAACTACCACCCTGACCAGCATGGATTTTGCCCTGCTCGGTGTTGGGGACCTTGCCTACTGGTCGCTGCTTGTTTCCTATGCCGGTGGCACAGTTGGGCACCATGTGGCTGGAATAGTGCCAGTTGATGCCGTAACTGGTGCACCCCTGGATCTGGGCCAGTCCTCCCTTCGGGGGCTGTTCTTTGCTTCCAGTTTTTTTTCAGAAGCGGTTGCACCCGGCATAACTCCAGCGGTTGAATTCCTTGTCTGGGTGTCTTTTCTCTGGTGTGGGTGGGACGGGGCCAGGCAGGGGCTACATGACAAGGCTGCAGGAGCCCTTGTCATCCGTACCCGATAGCCCCTTTTAGCACCAGGCGGCCAGGGTTAAGGCGGTAAAGCAGCCTCCGGAAAGCTTATTCCAGAAGAGCACGCATTGAAGTGGCCATTTCCTGGCAGCACATCCAGCTGGGGCAGGTGTGCGTGGGAATGCACCTGGGTGTCTTGCTGGAGACAAGCTGTCCACCTTACGGCGCATTCCCGCACACGCATAGTATTGCAGCATACATAACGTATTGCAATCTGCAATATGTAACTGGTAAAGTCCCTTTGAAGTGGAAGCAAGTTTTGGGGAGGGGGAATGATGCCGGCGTCGCAGAAGATACGAAAGCTGGGAGAGCAGCGTTCCGGAGGGGTGAGCGCTTCTGGGCCGGCTATCGAGCACGTGGTCATCATCATTCAGGAGAACCAGACCTACGACCGCTATTTCGGGAGGCTCGGGCGTGGCAATGGGGATCCGACACTTGCCCACGACTCAGATCCTCCTCGCGTTGCCTACCCCTGGGTGCCTACCCACGGTCACTGGTGGTCGGCGCAGTATCCTGCCTGGAACGACTACAGGCGGCAGTTTGAGAGGGGGGATATCCCCCTTTACTACGAGTGGGCCGACAAGTACGCCCTTTGCGATACCTCCCATTCGGAGATCCTTGGGCCCTCCACTCCAAACCACATGATGCTGATTGCAGCAGACTCCGCCAATCTCATCAACAACCCACCTCCCCCAGGCAACTGGCCACCCACCAACTGGGTTTTGAGAAAGCTGGGCCGGATCTTCCGTAATGACCCTCCGCAGGCTCCACCCTATGATATTCCAACCCTCCCTGGTGAGCTGGAGAAGCACGGACTCACCTGGCGCAACTATGGTGATGGGACCTTCCAGTACCTGTCCCGCCTCAAGGATTCACGGGCAAACTGCGATTCTTCCAGGTTTGCCAAAGATGCGGCATCGGGCCACCTCCCAACAGTTTCGTGGGTTCATCCTGAATTTGCCCTTACTGAGCATGCTCCTGAGAATGTCGGCAAGGGAATGGAGTGGGTGGCAGCGCAGGTGCGCGCGATAGAAGAGGGTGGGTTATGGGAAAAAACAGCCGTCTTTATCGTCTGGGACGACTGGGGAGGAAATTTCGACCATGCGCCGGCTCCGCTGGTAGAGCGCTGGGAGCGTGACCAGACGCAGCAATATCGATTCGGGAAGCGGGTGCCATTCCTGGTGCTAAGCCCCTATGCGAAACCGGGTTATCTTTCCAGCGAGCGCGGTTCGGCAAAGTCCTTTGTCAGCATCCTTCGTTTCATAGAGAAAATGTATGGCCTCCCACCACTCAACGAGCGGGACGGTACTGCTGATGACATGATGGACTGCTTTGATTTTGCGCAGGAACCCCTGGAAAGCCCAAGAACAACACTGAGCCCAGATGAACTGGAAAGGGCGCCACGACCGCCGCTTCTGGAACGGGTCCGCTCAGATTCACTGCGGGTGTTTGAGGACAACGTAAAGATGCTTGCCATGGCAACCCTCTGGATCAGCGACCGGCCGGCGCTAAAGAGAATCCGTCCCCTTACCAATGTCCTTCGCAAAGCGCTAGGCCTTGACAATCCGCGCATTGCACCACAC
>JAJZMA010000094.1:0-1221 GCA_021850405.1 bacterium | reverse complement strand
CAGGGTGGCCTGGGACCAGGCTCGGGGCGCTTGTCTATGGGGCCCTTGCTGCACCGTGGACCCCCCTTGCCTATACCGTGAGCAAGGGTGCAAGTTTTCTGCTCTCGCGCGGGCTCATTCTCACGGGAGATCCAGCAGGTGTAAGGCGCCGTAGGCTGCACAAGCAGGCTATACGGCGCATGGAAAAGCAGGGGATCATGCTGCCAAGCCCAGATGTCCCACTCGAAACCCTTGCAAGGTGTGTAGAGAGGGGCGGGGTAGCAGCGGTGTCGCCTTCCCGGACCGGGCGGGCGCTGTCCCCTGCTGCCGCCGCCCTGGTGCAGGTATCTGGGCGTCCCCAGTCGTGGAAGCCCCGGGTAAGCCCGGTCCGTCCAGTCATCTCCAGAGCCGTCCGGGAGCGCAGGGATCGCGGAGACATGGAGGGCCTGGGGTAGGCTGTGGGCTATCCATTAGCTGCCGGTAGCGAGGCGACAGGCGTAGCCGCCGACCCGTCTGTGTTTGACGTACTGGTTATAGGCGGTGGCATCAGTGCGCTGGCCCTGACCAAAAGCCTTCACGAGAGCGATCCTGCTCTGCGCATCATGCTGGTTGAAAGGACCGACCGCCTGGGAGGAAAGATACGGACCGAGGATTTCTGTGGCAAGCGTGTCGATGTGGGTCCAGAGGGGTTTGTCGCAAGAACAGATGGCGTGGCAGCTCTCTGCAGGAGTGCTGGCCTGGAGGAGCAGCTGGTAGCCCCGGTGGGTGCTGCCCCGATGATCTGTCTTGGCGGAAAGCTGCGGCCGATTCCACCAGGGATAATTGGTGGAGTCGTCACGCGGCCCTGGGTTGCAGCGCGGTCAGGCCTTCTCTCATGGAGAGGAATGGTGCGGGCCGCCTGGGACCTGGTTTTTCCTTCCCGGCAGCCAGATGATGATGTGAGCATTGGGGATCTGGTTACCGAAAGGATGGGTCGTGAAGTTACCGATTCAATCGTCTCGCCGCTCATTGGCGGAATTTATGCAGGTGATGTTTACAGGATGAGCGCTGCTGCATGTGCGCCACAGCTGGGGAAAGCGATGGCCAGCGGCAAGGGACTCGTGCGGGGTTCTGTCGTGGGAGCTACTGGGGGGACAGGTGGCTTTTTTACGCTATCCTCCGGCATGGCAACACTGGTAGAGCGACTGGGGCAGCAGCTTGAAGGTGTGGGTATTTCGCTTGGCTCTCCAGCCCACTCCCTGA
>JAJZMA010000063.1 GCA_021850405.1 bacterium | reverse complement strand
CACACGTGTAAATCCTGATGTGATCGTCCTCCAGCGGAGTAACAGGAACAAGCCCCCTCGACATGGTGTCAAAGAGCTGGAACGTCATCGCTTCTCCCTGGATATGAGGCAGACGGCAGACGCCATGGCTCCCTCTCCGGTGCCTACGAGCCCAAGTCCATCTGCAGTCGTTGATGAAATGTTCACTGCTGCAACCGGTGCACCAATGGCACCCGCCAGATTGTGCTCCATCCGCGCAGTGTGGCTCGCGATACGGGGCGACTCCAGGAGCAGCACCACATGAAGGGAGTCCACCTGCCAGCCACCACCCGCCACAAAGCCGGCGGCCCGGGTAAGCATGGCGATGCTGCTTGCGTCCTTCCACCTGGGATCATTGGAAGGGAAATGTCTGCCCATGTCCCCCAGCCCTGCCGCCCCAAGGATGGCGTCGGTTGCTGCATGCGCCAGCACATCTCCATCTGAGTAGCCAGCGAGCCCTCTGGTAAAGGAGAGTTTTACGCCACCGAGCCAGAGCTCCCGCCCTGGCACCAGCCGATGAATATCCATCCCCTGCCCGATCCTGGTCTCTCTTTCCATCAACTTTCCTGCCCGTCCTGCTTTCTGGTGGTACCAAATTTGCTGTCGCCATCCCTGCCGCCCGGCAGCGGGGGTTGATTGCCTGCCTCCGGCGCAGGGGACCGCTGCGCAGCTTCTCCTCCCGCCTGCAGTCCCAGCAGTGCCGCAGCTACTGCAAAATCCACCGCATACGTTACCTTGATATTCTCCCTTGCACCCAGAAGCAGGGCGACTTTGTGCCCACACTGGCGCACCAGCTGCGCATCGTCATCCGCAGCCCAGCCCTCCTTGCTCGCGCGCACGTGCGCCTGCCGGAGTAGCCCGGTGCCAAAAGCCTGGGGGGTCTGCACGAGGAAGAGCCCCTCGCGCTCACGGTATGCAAGTGCGCCATCCTCCTCCAGAAAGGCAACCGAATCGGCCACCGGGACAGCAGCTGTTACCGCCCCATGCTCCTTTGCGAGCTGCGCTGCTGCAACCAGCAGGGCAGCTGTGCACAGCGGCCGTGCGCCATCCTGCACCACAACCACATCCACCTCCCCCATCGCTGCAACCGCATGGCCCACACTCTCCTGTCTGCTGCTGCCACCAGGCACCAGCTCCAGTGGGAAATCATCCCCGCCGACCTGGTTCCAGAGGTGACGGATGTCTGCGTGACGGGCAGGAGGAGCGGCTACAACCACCATGGCGGGAGCTGTAGCAGCTGCCGCAGTCAGTGTATAGGATAGAAGGGGCTTTCCCAGCAGCTCCTCCCAGAGCTTGTCGGTTCCTGCACGCTGCCCCTCTCCACCGGCGGCAACGATAATCCCAAACGTCACTGCCCGGAAGGCTTCCTGCGGGAGGTGCGCCTTGCCGGCCGGACCTGCGCTTCCGGTGGCTGCGGCCCAACCGGCAACCCCTGCTCCGGCACGTGACCCAGCACCGCTTCCGCAACACCTGCACCTGGCACACTGTGCATGCCAGCACGGTAAAGGGAGGAAAATATCATCCTGCCCGATGGGGTCTGCAGGAAACTCACCACCTGCACCGGAACCACAGAGTTGACGTAGCTCGCCCCCTCTTCTATCACGACCATGGTGCCATCCTCCAGATAGCCAACCCCCTGGCGCGGCTCCCGCCCCTCCTTGGCCACAAACACCTCCATCACCTCCCCGCTTACTGCAGCAGGCTTTAGTGCATTGGCCAGGTCGTTCATGTTCAGCACCCGGATACCATCAGTGGCAGCGAGCCGGTTCAGGTTGTAGTCCTGGGTGAGAAGCGATGCACCCCTCATCCGGCACAGGCGAAGCAGCATGATGTCCACGTCAGCGACATCCGGGAAGGTTATATCCACCACCTCGCAGGACACATACTTGCCATTGCGAAGTGCCTCAGCCACGTCCAGCCCCCTGCGTCCCCTCGCCCTGCGGGTAGGGTCCGAGGAGTCTGCAACCTGCTGGGTCTCCTCAAGGACAAAGTGCGGAATGAGAAGGTGCCGCTGGATGAAGCCGGTCCGGGCCACATCCAGCACCCTCCCATCTATGAGTGCACTCGTGTCAAGCACAATGGGATGGTCCTCCTCCATGGCTGAGCCCTGCTGTCGCTCGGTGCCAAGGCTTTGACTGCTCGCCCTGGCTGCCGGTCCAAACGCTTCCAGGAATACCCCCCTACGCCTGGTGCCCGTGCGCACCCCCACATAGATCATGACTGCGGCAACTCCCAGCGAGACAAGATAGCCAATCCCCCATGGGATATCTGCCAGCAGCACTGCTGTCAGGGCAGAGATGGCAAGGGCGACAATGAGCCCGATCACCCCTCCCAGCAGTTCAGCAGGGGGGGCCTCTTCAAGTGTCTTTTGCAGCCAGATGAAAGGATCTACAGAAATGCGCGGCGCAGCAAGCGAGATGGAGGCTGCCCCTGCCACCCCCATGGCGAGCAGGGCCGCCCGCACCTCACTCGCATTGGTTGAGATGGCAGCATGCGGGTTGTTGCTCAGGATGAAGCTGCCGTAAACGATCCCCAGCACCATCCCCGCTATCGCCCCCACCAGCCGGGAGATGGCCCTGGCTCTCATGACAGCAGCACTCCTGTGCTCCGGTTCAGCCAAACTGCACCTCCTTAGCCACTGCGAAAAGCGCCCGGCTCTGCCATGACGGTGACCGCTGCGGTCACCGATGTGACCCCAATGACAGGCATGATGGAACCTGCCTCGCCCTTCTGGATCTCAGGTATGATCGCAAATTCCATGCCCAGATTGGCTGCCTCTGCAAGTCTGCTGCGCAGCTCCGGCACCCGCCTGACCTCTCCTCCAAGCCCCACCTCCCCCAGCACCACAAGCCGCGGAGCTAGCGTTATATCCCGGAGAGCCGACACCAGCGCCAGCGCAACTGCCAGATCGCTGCCAGGGTCAGCCAGCCTCATTCCGCCGACCACGTTGACATACGCGTCAAGATCACTAAGCCTCACCCCCGCCCTCCGCTCCAGGACAGCAAGGAGCAGGTGAAGCCGATTGGCCTCAAACCCCTGGGTGGTACGGCGTGGGAGCCCAAACGGCGACTTGACCGTAAGTGCCTGCACCTCGACCACAAGCGGTCTCCTGCCCTCCCGGACAACAGTCAGTGCACTTCCACTGCTCCGGATGGAGCCTTCGTCGAAAAAGACCTTGCCAGAGGCCTCTACCTCCTCGATGCCGCTGCCTGACATCCTGAAGACGCCCAGCTCACCGGTGGATCCAAAACGGTTCTTTACTCCCCGCAGCAGACGCAGCTCGCCATGCCGCTCACCCTCAAAATAGAGCACCACGTCCACCATGTGCTCAAGCGTCCTTGGCCCTGCGATGGCTCCATCCTTGGTCACATGCGCTATCAGCAGGATGGGCACCCCACTCTTCTTTGCCGCAGGCAGCAGCGTAGCTATCGCCTCCCGGATCTGGGCTGGGCTACCCGGCACACCCACCGCCATGGGAGCCCGTGCCGTCTGTACCGAGTCCACTATCGCAAGCGGCGGTTTCTTCTCCACAAGGGTGGCTGTTATGGCATCTATGTCTGCACTGTCCAGCACCATGAGAGAGGCGATGTCACATCCAACCCTTTGGGCCCGGTCGGCCAGCTGTGCTGGAGACTCCTCCCCCGAGCAGTAGAGCACCGGACGACCTGTTGCCCGAAATACCCCCTGTCCTATCTGGAGCGCAAGGGTCGACTTGCCAACTCCAGGATCCCCCCCCAGTAGCAGCAGCGAACCTGGGACAAGCCCACCTCCCAGCACCCGGTCTGCCTCCGCAAAACCAGTGGCAACCTTCTCCCTGGGGCCACCCGAAGCCGCCTCCAGCGAGATGGGGCTGGGGGACTCCCCTTTTGCCTGCATGGTGGCAAGTACATCGACCGGGCTGACCGCCTCAACACTATTCCAGGCGCCACATGCCGGGCACCGGCCCTCCCACTTGGGCAGCAACTGCCCACATGCCATGCAGGAGAATGTCTGGACTGCCCTTTTTGCTACCACAGCTGCAACCGTACCGCGACTCGCTGCTCAATGGGCAACAGGGCGTCCCTTCCGTGCACTCCGCACACTAGCCGTTCTGGGTGCGCCCTCCTCCCGCCGCCGTGGGTCTCCCGCTCCAGCCAGCTCTGCCGCTCCTGCTGCTTGCGCCCGCAAGTGTACCGGGCCCTCTCCGCCATCGCTCCCTGAGCGAAGCGCCCCGATGCGGTCCCTAAGCTCAGCGGCGCGCTCAAAGTCCAGCTCGGCTGCCGCCTTGCGCATCTGTCGCTCCAGATCCCTGCAGAGCCGGTCCCGGTCTGCAGGGGAAAGTGCATCCCTCTCTGCTACCGCAAGCCCCTGCAGTTCCACCTCTTCCCGCACCATCTCCATCTCTGATACCGCTTTCACAATGGTGGTGGGCGTTATCCCATGCTCCCGGTTAAAGGCGATCTGGAGATTGCGCCGGCGCTCTGTCTCTTCCATGGCAGCCCGCATCCCCTCCGATACGGTATCTGCATAGAGCAGAACCTTGCCATCCACATTCCGGGCAGCCCTCCCTATTGTCTGTATGAGGGAGCGCTGGCCCCGCAGGAAACCCTCCTTGTCCGCATCGAGTATCGCCACGAGCGCCACCTCGGGCAGGTCGATCCCCTCGCGCAGCAGATTAATCCCCACCAGCACATCAAAGGAACCCAGCCGCAACTCCCGCAGTATTGCTATCCGCTCCAGCGTGTCGATGTCACTGTGCAGATAGCGGGCCCGTACCCCTACCTCACACAGGTAATCTGTCAGATCCTCCGCCATCTTCTTGGTAAGGGTCGTGACCAGCGTACGCTGGTTTCTCGCCGTGCAGCGGCGCACCTCTTCCAGCAGATTGTCAATCTGCTCCGCTGTAGGGCGCACCTCCACCACCGGATCCACAAGCCCAGTGGGGCGGTTTATCTGCTCCACCACATTGGTCGCATGTGCAAGCTCAAACGGTCCCGGGGTTGCACTCACATAGAGAACATCACAGAGCATTGAGCGCCATTCATCAAAACGCAAAGGTCTGTTGTCCATGGCAGATGGCAGGCGAAACCCGTACTCAACCAGAGGTACCTTCCTCGACCGGTCGCCATCATGCATCCCATGAACCTGGGGAACAGCAACATGTGACTCGTCAATGATGACAAGGGTGTCTTCCGGAAGGTAATCAAAGAGGCAGAAGGGTCGCTCCCCAGCTGCGCGCCCTGCCAGATGCCGCGAATAGTTCTCAATACCTGCGCAGGTACCTGTCTGCTCAATCATCTCAAGATCAAAATGCGTGCGCTGCTCCAGTCGTTGCGCCTCCAGAAGCCGCTCTTTCGAGAGCAGCTCAGCTTTCCGCTCCTCCAGCTCGGCTGCTATCTGAACCAGGGCCCGCTTGCGCTGCTCCTCTGGAGTCACGTAATGGGTTGCAGGAAAGACAACTATCTCATCACGTTCCCGCAGGATCTCACCGGTGAGAGGATCAAAGTCGCGAATTCTCTCTATCTGGTCTCCAAACAGCTCGATTCTGGTGCCAATCTCCTCATAGGAAGGCTGGATATCTATGACGTCCCCCCGCGCCCGGAAGCGGGAACGCCCAAAGTCAGTGTCATTCCTCGCATATTGCAGATCTGCCAGCTTGCGCAACAGGATGTCACGCCGAAGCATTGCTCCAGTTTTCAGCTCCAGGGACTGCCCAAGATAGTACTCAGGTGACCCTATGCCATAGATGCATGATACTGAGGCAACGACAATCACATCCCGTCGTGTAAGCAATGCCCGGGTGGCACTGTTGCGCATCCGGTCTATCTCTTCATTGCGGGAGGAATCTTTCTCTATGTATGTGTCAGTCCTCGGGATGTACGCTTCGGGCTGGTAGTAGTCGTAATACGAGACAAAATATTCGACCGCATTGTGCGGAAAAAATTCGCGGAATTCAGCCCACAGCTGGGCGGCCAGGGTCTTGTTGGGAGACATGATCAGGGTTGGCCGCTGCAAGGCAGCAATCACTGCTGCACAGGTAAATGTCTTTCCGGAACCGGTAACACCAAGCAACACCTGCTCTTTGTGCTTGCCAATTCCCTCGACAAGCTGCTTTATGGCTACTGGCTGGTCGCCTGCAGGAGAATAGCTGGAAACTAGCTCAAATGCTTTCACGCTGATACACAGTCTATACCCGCCTGCTGCTAGCTGCTTGCCTGCCCAAGCGCCTGCCGGTATACAGCAACTGTCTCCCTGACACTGGTTTCCCAGCTATAATCCATTTCAACCTTTTCCTGCCCCTTCCTGCTCTGCTCTTCCCACATCTGCCGCTCGGTCAGAAGACTGTGGGCCATACTGATCAGTGCTGGCGGTGAGAATGGGGTAACCGCAAAGCCTGTGCCATCAAGGGCATCGGTAAGCCCGGGAACCGCATAGCCTACCGGCACAGTTCCAAGCGCTGCTGCCTCCAGCGCCACCAGTCCGAGTCCCTCGTAATGGGATGGCATCAGCAGCACACTGGCAGAAGCCATCTCCGCGAGCAGCCGTGCCCGTGAAACCTTGCCCAGCACAGAAATTCCATTCTGCCGGGCAAGGGAACGAACCTCCGCCCGCCTGCCACCATCACCGACAATCACTCCAGACACACCCTTTACCAGATGGCGCAGCTCAATCATGGCAGTAAGGGCATCCATGACCCCCTTTTCCTTCTCGAGCCTGCCTACGAAGATGACACGCAA
>JAJZMA010000170.1 GCA_021850405.1 bacterium | reverse complement strand
GTTCAGATACCTGCTTTTCAACCACCTCTCCTGGGCGACAGTGCCGCTGCTGCTCCTTTTTGGCGGTGCGCTCCCTACCATGGTAGACCTGGACTACAGCCTCTCCCTCTTCGCAACCGTCATTGACTGGACCACGTTTGGAATACTGACGCTGACATTTCTCAATACACTGGCCCTGATACAGGTGGATCATGTAATGTGCCCCAAGCCTGCTGCATGGAGCTGGCTCAGGCGCAGGTATGCCGATTTTCAGCTGTTCCTGTACCCGATTGCGGCGCTGGCTCTCTCGGTTATTCCTGCACTGGAAGCGCAGACCAGACTTATGTTTGGTGCCTATCTGGAGTACACCGTAACTGACAAGGAGTAGTGGGCCCTGGGTGCCTGGCATGTCCCTTTGCTCCAGGCTGCCTGATCCAGACCCGCCCCGGCAGGGCGGCGGCCCCTGTTCCCGGGTGGGCATGGGCACAAGACTGCCATGGCGGGTTATCAGATGGCCCTGCAGCGGCTATGGGTGTATTCTTGTTTGATCTTGATTCGCACACCGTTCCTGCGCTATGGGCGTGGTTCATCCCTGCGATCTGTCAGTCCGGGCATGCAGCGCGCAAGGATACTCTCGTCGGCGGTAACCATCCTGCTTATGCTGTCTTCTGTCATGGCGCTGGAAGGCGCGCTCGGAGCGAGCACGGTGGCGGCTGGGACCAGGCCGGCTGTCAGCAACCAGCAGGTGTGCGGCCCTGTTCCAGCAGGGCAGGTGCGATGCTTTGCCATACGGCATCAGGTTGCTTTCAATCCTGATACTGCCAGTCCATCCGGTTACTCCCCCGACCAGCTTGAGCAGGCATATAACGCTGCAGTTGGCTCGGGCAGTGGGCAGCTTGTGGCGGTCGTTGAGGTGTACAGCGATCCAACACTGGTCTCGGACCTAGCGACCTATCGCTCGCAGTATGGGCTCCCTGCATGTGGTACGAGCAACGGCTG
The DNA here is from genome assembly GCA_021850405.1 of bacterium. GTDB lineage: Bacteria > Chloroflexota > Dormibacteria > Aeolococcales > Aeolococcaceae > JAJZMA01. The sequence continues at coordinate 5,786 of JAJZMA010000170.1, read as the reverse complement.
CCTGACAATCGAGAACCAGACAGGCGGGAGCGCCCTTCCCACTGCCAGCTCCAGCTGGGCTACCGAGGCGGCTACCGACACCGAGATGGTTTCAGCAGCATGCCCACTCTGCCGCATCCTTGTCGTTGACTCAAGCTCAGACCAGATTGCCAACGTGTTTACCTCAATCCAGACTGCAGTGGCAGCTGGGGCAACTGAGGTGAGCCTTTCTTTTGGCAACAATGAGTTTAGCGGCGAGACTGCATATGACTCAGTCTTTAACAACCCCAACGTGGTCTTTACTGCTGCCGGGGGTGATTCAGGATACAGTGCTGGGGTCCAGTACCCAGCCGCGTCACCATATGTTGTTGCGGTTGGGGGCACGACGCTGACTCCAGCCTCAAATTCCCGCGGCTGGGCAGAAACCGCCTGGTCTGGCAACCAGGGAGGATGTAGCCAGTATGAAGGGAAGCCTTCCTGGCAGGTCGCACTGGGCTCCCAGGATTCTGCGTGTCCGAACCGGACAGTAATGGACACAGCAGCAGACGCCAACCCCAATACTGGTGTGGCTGTTTACGACTCATATGGATCTGGCGGCTGGACTGTTGTTGGGGGAACCAGCGTTGCTGCCCCTCTCGTGGCTGGGTTGTACGCGGACCAGGGCGGCTCGCACGGTTATGTGGGAGCACAGCAGCTGTATTCGGGTGCTTTCCTCATGACTCCTGTCACATCGGGGCCGGGTGGGATAACCTGCTCCCCTTCGTACTACTGCGAGGCACAGGCTGGATACAACTGCCCTACCGGGATGGGCTCTCCCTATGGCACGGGTGTTCCACAGCTGGTTGCCCTGGGAGCCAGCCAGCCAGCTGCGCAGGTTTCTGTGTCCTGGAGCAATCCGCTGGGTGGGGTAGTCTCCCTCTGGTGGAGTGGGGGAGGGCAGGGATGGACACTCTGGACTGAGACCTCTTCCAACACCGCTACCTTTATCGGAGCGCCAGGGGGCACATACTCCCTTGCTGTCCAGCAGGGGACAGGGAGTTACCTGGGTCCAGTGGCAAGTAGCGGTGCCCAGACCTTTACCATCGCTGCCTCGGCCCCGCCTGCTGCACCTGCGATGTATGGCGTAGGGGGTGACGGGACACTGTATCCAGCTGGATCCGCGGCCATGCCGACCACAGCCCTCTGGTCATGGAACATAGTTCGTGGGATAGCGGTGATGCCGGGCGGGCAGGGTGGCTTTGTGCTGGATGGGTACGGCGGGGTCCACCCAATTGGAAATGCCCCGGCACCAGCTGGCGTAACCACGAGCTGGCCTGGTTTTGATATCGCGAGAGGCATCGCCCTTGCGCCCAACGGCACCAGCGGCTACATACTGGATGGTTGGGGTGGCGTTCACCCGTTTGGGGGAGCCCCTAGTGTTGAGGTTACGGGGTACTGGCCGGGCTGGGACATAGCAGTTGCCATGGCACTATGTCCCAACGGGGACAGCGGCTATGTGCTGGATGGATTTGGGCAACTCCATCCCTTTGGAGTGCCAGGGAGTATTCCCCCCATGATGCCCCAGAACTTTTACTGGAACGGATATGACATAGCAAGGGGGCTTGTGCTGGTAAACAACTGCACCGGGGCGTATGTCGTCGACGGCTGGGGTGGGATCCACGCAGCAGGAACCGCGATCCAGGAGACTGGCACTGCCTACTGGCCGGGTCTGGATGTGGCACGGGGAATTGTGCTGGTGCCAGGGAGCAGCAGTTCAGGCTATGTAGTTGATTCCTGGGGTAATTTCCACCCCTTCGGAGGGGCTCCGGTTGTTGCCACCCCCAATTCCACACCCATGGCGGGAGTAACTGCGGCATCGGCTGCGACCTGACCGCTCCTGGGCCGGGATGGGATTGATCTGGACTGGCCTTTCTGTGCTGCAGGGATCATCCCCTGCCATCGGGCGAAGCTGGCGGCTTTGCGCCAGACTGGACGCCTTGCAGGGCATAATGGTAGCTGTCATTAATCTTTTGTGCGAGGAGCATCGATACCGTGAGACCTAGAGGACCCAGAAATTTTGCGGCAATTCTGACCTTGCCCCTGGCAGCTGGCCTTGCTGTCCTTGCTTCAGCGCTGCCTCTGTCCAATGCAACAGCAGCGGCCGCAGCTGTTGTGCCACTCTCTGAACTTTCGGGGTGGGGCGCAGTAAAGACCATCAATGTATCGTCGGGGGGAGGAACAGCTCCTCCAAGCACTGACCCATCGCCCAGTCCGGTGGCGTCAGCTGCAGTGGGTGACCTGTTTGGCAATGGTGGAGAGGATGTCGTTGCTGCATTTCCGAACGGGACGGTCTATGCATGGACTGCCGCTGGAAATCTCCTTCCTGGCTGGCCCAAGTACACAGGCGGGCCGGTAACAGGCAGCCCAACCCTGGCAGACCTTTCGGGAAACGGCCAGGAGGACGTAATCGTGGCTTCCCATTCGGGCTGGGTAAATGTATGGACGCCCAGCGGTGCTGCATATCCAGGCTGGCCCAAGTATGTAGCCGCTCCCGCAACAGACCATTTTCCGGTAGGGTTTTACGGTTCGGTGGCTGTCGGAGACCTTTTTGGCAACGGACAGCTGGATCTGGTGGCCTCGTCCTGGGACCATTTCCTCTATGCCTGGTCGGCGTCTGGCAGTCTGTTGCCGGGGTTCCCTATTAATTTGTACGACACCTCATGGGACACGCCCGCACTTGCTGACCTGCAGGGTACCGGTCAGCTGGACATAGTTGTTGGTTCTGATAGCATCGGGCCGCCAACTGAGCCTTGTGCCCAGGGAGGCTGTTACTGGGCTTTCACACCGCAGGGCAGCCTGATATCGGGATGGCGTACTTCGATCGGGCAGGTGCCATGGTCATCTCCGGCAGTTGCGGACCTGAACGGTAACGGCAGCATGGAAACGGTTGCTGGCACCGGCTTTTATTACCCTGAGCCTGCTGGGAATGAGGATTATGTTTTCAATTCAAGTGGTGGAATAGCGATGCAGCTACCCACGGTGGCACAAAACTTTTCTTCCCCGGCCATAGGAGATGTGCTGGGTAACGGCACCAACCAGATTGTCCAGGTTACCGGCCGGACCGCGACTGGGACGTATATCTGGAACAGTGCGGGTCAGCCACTTCCTGGCTGGGGGCCGAACTACGGCGCGACGGCGAACCAGTTTTCGTCCGCGGCCATTGCTCCGGTGGATGGGAGCGGAGTCAACGGGGTATGGCTTTCCATGGGTGGCCAGGTCATTGGCTGGAACGCAGCAGGCAATGAGGTTGCGATAGGGACAGATGCTGGCACCCAGGCTGCCGTCTACAGCACGCCAACTATCGCCTCGCTTGGAGGCGGAACGCTGGATGTGGTCTCGATAGCCCAGGCGGATGTGTCATCCAACACCTCCTGGACTGTGAATGTCTTTCCTATCCCTGGCACTAATGGGAACATGCCCCAGGGAGCATGGCCCACGTTTCATGGGAACATGCAACGCTCTGGCACGCCTGCAATCTTCACCTCAGCAAATGCACTTCCCAGCACAGAAAACAGCACCGTATTTACCGTTTCCTGGCCTGCGGCTCCAACACCGCTTTACACTGTGTACTCGAGCGAAAACGGCGGGCCATGGCTGGTATGGACGAACACAGGTGCCACTGCTGAGAACTTTTATGGCCAGCCTGGCAACACGTACAGCTTCTATGTCCAGGCAGACGAGAATGGACCGCCTCCAACCTCGGCAACACCTCCACAGACAACAACTACCGTGTCACCGGCTGCAACTGTGGTTATGCCGTTTACGGGGATGTACACAGCCGGGATAAATGGCAGCGTGCGACCGGGAAGCTCACAGCCACTCCCGTATAGCGGAACGTGGCCAGGTATGAATGTGGTGCGTGCCATCGCGGTAGACCCGAACGGCCTTGGGGGATACACCCTGGACTACGGCGGTGGGGTCCATCCGTTCGGTGACAAGATAGGAGTAGGCCCGGCAACCAATGCGTTCTGGTCCTTTGACATTGCGCGTGGTATAGCCGTCAATCCAAGTAACACCAATCAAGGGTACGTTCTGGATGGTTATGGGGGTGTACACCCCTTCGGTGGCGCTCCTCCTGTATGTGTGACTGCCTACTGGCCTGGATGGGATATTGCGACCGGGATTGAGCTGCTTCCCAATGGAGCCTCGGGCTATGTTCTGGACGGCGAGGGAGGACTGCATCCGTTTGCTGCCTGTTCCAATCCCACTACTACAGGCGCACCGCCAGCAAGCCCGCAGTACACCGTCCCTCTGCCTAACATTCTTCCCCGGTGCTGTCAGTGGCCGTTCAATATTGCCAGAGGGTTTGCCCTCATCGCGAGCGGTCCCTACACAGCAAGTGGGGGCTATATTGTCGACGGGCTTGGCAACATACATCCATTCGGTTCGGCAGTTCCGGTTCAGCCCTCCGCTACGTGGAACTATGACATCGTCCGTGGAATAGCCCTTATTCCGGGCTCAAGCAGCGAAGGCTATACCGTGGATGGCTGGGGCCACTATTGGCCGTTTGGGGGAGCTCCGGTAGTAACTGCAGCCATCGTCACGCCTGGTAATTATGACCGTGGAATCGGGATCGGTGGCTGATACAGCTGGTGGTACCGCTGATGCGGTGCCACCAGCTTCAGGGCGGGTAGTGGTGCGTGCTCCTTCCAGGGGGGAGGCACAGAGGAAGGATCTCCGCAGACTGCTGGCGGAGGCACTGGATCGTCGCAGGGTAGGGGTGATTCCCCTGCGCGGTGCGATTGGCGGTGCCATGCGGACCCAGGAAACCCTGCGCATCCTCGACCGTGCGCGCAAGGATGCCAATATTCGGGCTGTCCTGCTTGACATTGACAGTCCCGGCGGCTCGGCAACAGCTTCGGAAGCCCTTTTTATGGCTGTGAGGCGCCTTGCCTCAGCAAAGCCGGTGGTTGCCTGGATACGGGGGGTGGGTGCTTCTGGCTCCTACTTTGCTGCATGTGGCGCAACCACGATTGGTGCCTTCCCAAGTGCGATTGTGGGCTCGGTTGGTGTCATCTCTGTAAGACCGGTTGCCTTTGAAGCTCTGCGCAAGATTGGTCTTTCCGTTGCGGTTACCAAAACCGGTGAGTTTAAGGACCTGGGCGCTCCCTGGAGGGAGCCGACCGATGAGGACCGGGAGCGGGATCGCCGACTGGTGGACAAGATCTTTGCCCGTTTCACCGCAGCGGTGGCCACCGCGCGCCATTTTGATGAGGCAAAGATGCAGGGCATCACCACAGGAGAGGTGTGGCTAGGCGAGGAGGCCCTTGGCATGGGACTTGTTGACCAGCTCTTTGAAAATGAGGATGACGCACTCGGTGAGGCACGGCGGCTGGCGGGGCTGCCACCGCATGTTCGCCCTGTCCGGATGGCTACCCGCAGGACCCTGGCGCAGCGGCTTGGGCTTCCGGGCGCCAGCCTGCGGGGTTCCGGAGCTGCCTGGCTCGTGGAAATGGAGAGCTGGCTCAGCCTCCCCCACCCCTGACCCGGTCGGACCTTTTCTGCTGAGTGCGCTGGCGCGGTCAGCACCGCTGTAAGCAGCTCTGGCCAACACACGGTACAGTTGCACCTCCCATGCCCTGCCCGGGCAGAGAACTCTGCATGCTCGGTAGCGCCCATTCGACTCAAATGAGCAGCTGGGCGACGTTTAGGTTATAATGACCTAAACTATTTAGGTCATTATAACCTAAAAGGGAGGCGTTCATGATTACCACTCTGGAGGATGCGCCAGCTGCAGTGTCCCGGTCGGATCTGCTGCGGCAGATAGC
>JAJZMA010000250.1 GCA_021850405.1 bacterium | reverse complement strand
ATGGCGGTCTTACCCACTCCCGGTTCGCCAATGAGGACAGGATTGTTCTTGGTGCGGCGGGAGAGCACCTGGATGACCCGGCGAATTTCTGTGTCTCTCCCTATCACCGGATCGATTTTTCCCCTGGCTGCCAGCCGGGTCAGGTCGCGTCCATACCGCTCCAGAGCCTCATACTTCTGCTCGGGATCGGTATCTGTAACCCGCTGGGTGCCGCGGATCTGGGCGAGTGCGCCAAGCACTGCTTCTGCGGTGACACCTGCCTGGGACAGCAGTCTTGCCGCGCTACCAGACGAGCGAATCACGGCCAGGAGGAGATGCTCGGTTGACACGTACTCGTCCTGCAGCCGCTCCATCTCGGAAAAGGCCCCCTCGAGCACCTCCTGGAGCCTTGGACCCATTGCTGCTGACCCTGTCGCACCATGCTGGCTCGGAAGCGCCTCAAGCTGTTTTCGCAGCTGGGCAGCAATGGAACCAGGCGCAACTCCAATCCGTTCGAGTATGCCAGGCACGACCCCTTCAGGCTGCTCCAGCAGGGCAAGCAGCAGCTCCTCTGGCTCAATTACTGCATGCCCATATCCGGTCGCGAGCGATTGTGCCTCAGTCAGCGCCTCAGTTGACTTTGTTGTCAGCCGGTCCAGTCTCATCAGTACTCCGTACTCAATAGTCCACCCGCATCTGCCACGTGCCCTGTGTCGCCGCTAAACCTTTGGGCAGCGGTGAAGAAACAGGATACCTGCTACAGCATAAGTACCTCGCAAGGCCAGATTCCAATCATGGCCTACAGACATGCCGTACCGCCGCCCCGGGGAACCCACGCGCACGAGTAGCCGGGCTTACAACCGGCTGCCCAGCTCTCCTGCCTGATGTGGCATTCTCTAGCCTTGTAAGGAAGGCGGGATACCTGCAGCCGCTCTCGCGCGCGGTTGCCCCATGCCCGCCAATGACCCAAAAGGGAGCAGCCATGGCCGTCACCTCCGCCTTTGTCCAGTCAAGCTACGAGCAGTCCATAGCCACAGTAACGCTAAACGATCCAGCGCACAGAAACGCGCTCAGCATGGCGCTGATAGAGGCACTCAGTGATGCCCTTCTGGAAGCGGAGCAGGATCCATCAGTCCGGTGTGTCATCCTGGCTGCTGCTGGCGACAGGGCGTTCTGCGCGGGGGCCGACCTCAAGGAAGCGCTCAACCGGAAGGATCCAGAAGCGCATCTTGCCTATGCCAGGGCCCTGCAGGAACTCTTCCTGCGTCTTTGGGGCCTGCGGTGCCCAACGATAGCTGCGGTTAACGGAGCAGCTCTTGCTGGCGGTCTTGGCCTTGTGCTCTGCTGCGACATGGCAGTTGCAGGCAAGACAGCAGTGTTTGGGACACCAGAGGTGCGCGTTGGACTCTGGCCCATGATGGTAACTGCCCTGCTGCGGGAACAGATAACACCAAAGAGGGCGATGGAGCTGTGCCTGCTGGGAGAGCCGGTAAGCGCAGCAAAGGCGCTGGACTGGGGTCTCGTAAATGCGGTCGTCCCCCAGGAAGATCTGATGGGCAGTGTCATGCAGCTTGCCCAGAAGCTGGCACCGCTAAGCCCAGACACCCTGGCTGCTGGCAAACGTGCCTGGCAGATGGATTCCCTGGCTCCCGTGCCAGAGGCGCTCCCGCTGCTCGCGGCAAGGCTCGCCAAGCTGTCGCTTACACCCGCAGCACAGGAAGGCATGGCCGCCTTCCGCGAGAAGCGACCCCCTATCTTTTAAGCACGACATAGACCACGCCGCTCCAGCGGGGGGCAGAAGAACGGCTCCCGACCCTAGACTGCGTCCTGGTCGGGAGCCCCATTTTTTACGATATGGGTCACTGTCCAGCCCTTGTGCGCGACAAACCACTGCTCGCCCTGCACTGCAAGTCGCTGGTCCTCCGCGTCTGTGTTGACGCTGGGATCCCGGGCAAACGTCCAGTCCTCGGTCCAGCTGCCCGAACGACCCCCCAGCGTCTGGCTTGCACCGGAGGAGATGTCCACATCCGCCTCACTGCCGCTCAGGCTGAACCGCACCGTTGCCAGCATCTTGCCGCCAACAAACATCCCCTTGATGATCTTGGCGTCCTCGATCTCCACCATTGACTCGTTGCGGCGGCGATGCGCGGCCTTGTCTGAGTCAATCTCGCTGGCCAGGTCTGCTTCCAGCTGTGGACCCAGCTCTGCCTTCCCCAGATCCGCATTCTGGTCGGCCCGGGCACGCAGCACAATATAAAAAGTATCCCTGGCGATGACAATAAACTCAGTATCCACAAAGGAGGGGTCGGCTTTCTTCAAGGCCGAAATGTCTGTAGAGGGATCCTCTGCGGGGGGGCGCTTGTTGAACTCCTCCAGCATCGCCTGGTCCAGTGCTGCTTCCTTGTCCAGGTCAGTGACCAGCTGGCCAAACTCCTGCTCGATTCTGCGTATGCCAGGCAATTGTGCACCTATCGCATCCACCCGCTGCTCAAACTGCGAGCCCGACCCTGTGTTAAGCCCAAAACTCATTAAAGCTGCCTCCGGAAAACGCTCATACGACCACTAGCAACGATAACAGCACAAAGCACCCCCGGGAATCCCCAAAGGGCAATGTGTCGCAAACACGGGGTAGCAGGCCCCATGCTGGTTGCCAGCTACCCCGCTCGCCTTCCCAAAACCCGCAATGGGTAGGACAGCTGCCACTTCTCAACTCTGTAGACTGGGAAGGGTCCTACAGGGAGCCAGCCACGCACACAAAGTGAGGGGAAAATGGAGATTCGGGCAGACATAGCGGGCACGGTCTGGAAAATCACTGTGACTGTGGGCCAGCACGTTGGGGAAGACGACACAGTTGTGATACTGGAGAGCATGAAGATGGAGATACCTGTCGTGTCCCAGGGATCTGGCGTTGTCAAGGAGATTCTGGTCCATGAAGGACAGCTTGTCGCAGAAGGCGAGGTGCTGGTGCTCCTGGGCTGACGAGGGGCCACGGTAGCACCCTGGCTGGAAATAAGGGAGCACAGGCAGTAGACTAAAAATTGCTGGAAAGTATCGCTGCCCCTTTCAAGTTACGGCCTGCACAACAGGGCCCTGCCACTTCACAGCGGCGGGCCTGCCGCAGTATGGGCCCAGGAGCAGGCCCTCGTGGATGGCAGGAGCTACTGGTGAGTGCCAGGGCAGGCAGAGTGGTGAGGACAGGATGGAAGTAGTCAAAATAACCCCGCGAGGATATTGCCACGGAGTAGTGGAAGCCATCCGGATAGCAAAGCGGGAGGGCGCTGCAGCCAATGGAGAACCAGTTACCATGCTCGGCTATCTTGTCCACAATGAGCATGTCACCACCGAACTGTCTGAGAACGGTGTAACCCTGGTAGCGGATGAGGACAGGCACGAAGGGCTTTCCCGCATAGATCGCGGCACCGTAATCATCACGGCTCACGGCGCTGCCCCTGCAGTGCTGGAGGCTGCGCGCAAGAAGGGTCTGCGCGTAGTCGATGCCACCTGTAGCGATGTAACCCGAACCCATGCCCTGGTGAGCCGGCTGGCGGACTCCGGATACGAGATTGTCTACATCGGCAAACGCGGCCACCCGGAACCGGCAGGGGCAATTGGGCAGGCTCCCGACCACACCCATCTTGTAGAGACACTGGAAGATGTAGAAGGGCTTGATCTGCCGAAGGGACGGCCGCTGGCGGTGACCTGCCAGACCACTCTTTCAATGTGGGATACCGAGAAGATAATCCAGCGACTGAAAGAGCGTTTCCCCAGCATTGAGGTGCACAACGAGATCTGCCGGGCAACCCAGGAGCGGCAGGAAGGAGCTGTCGCTGCCGCAAGACGGGTGGACTGTGTTGTGGTGGTGGGTAGCCCCCGCAGCAGCAACAGCCAGCGCCTGGTACAGGTAGTAGAGAACCTGACAGGAAAGAGAGCGTATCTGGTTGACACCGCCGCCGAACTGGACCCCAGCTGGTTCAACGGGGCAAGGACAGTCGGGGTAACCTCAGGGGCTTCCACACCTACCCACATTACCCGCTCGGTTATAGAGGCACTGGAACAGCTCTGACAGGCTGGCCCAGCCTTATGTATCGGGACCCCGGCTCCTGGCAACAAAACCAGTATCATACGAGCTGCAAATGGTGGCGCGAGCCTGAAATGCCCTGCGGTTCCGACAGGCTTGCTCCAGGTGGTGACCTGCCTGCACAGAAAGCAGTTCAACGGCAAGATACAGCTTTAGAGCTGGGCCAGATCAGCAACAACGATGCAGGGTAGAAAACAAGGAGGACAAGCAGTGCCATTTCTTCCGGCCAGTTCCAGACCTTCAGCGCTGAAACATGCAAGCTCCATCCTGCTGATGAGCGAGGCGGCAGTCCTCCTCATGTACACGCTCTTTGCCCTTCTGGACATGCTCCACGCCTTTGGCCTTCAGTCGGGCAGTATTGTCGTTGCTGGCTTCTTTGTCTTTGCCATACTCGCAATTGGGACTGGGATCTGTGGTCTTGGCATTGCCAGCTCATCAAGACCCGCCCTCCAGGGCGGGCTTGTACTCCAGGCGCTTATCACCGCAGCAATGATAGTCCTTGTGGTCATGGAGCGCCAGATAGCAGACATCGTCTCCATTGTTCTGTCGATAGGAATCCTCGTTATTATCTGGAAAGCCTACACAGAGAAGACTGACACCACCGGGGCTGGCAACATGCCGGATGGAACAGCCTCCCAGCCCGAGCCTCCCGCTCTATAGGGCGGGGCTGCAGACAATGACCGATGCAAAGCCACTCGCTTCCGGCCACAATGACACCATCGGGGACGTGAGGATCTCATGGCATCGCGCTGGTGCCGGGGATGAGCGGCCCGCCGAACTCAATGACTTTCGCACAGCGCTGGCTGCCGGAGCTGAGCTCATAGAGTTTGACCTGCGCAAGCTTTCTGACGGGGAAATCGCTGTTTTCCACGACCCCGCTACCCACGATGGCACCCTGCTCTCTACCATTGGCCTGCAAGAGCTACGGGAAAAGACGGGCAGCAACATCCCAACCTTCAATGAGGTGCTGGCTGAACTGTCCGGAAAGTGCATCGCCCACATCGACCTGAAAGAAGAAGGCTATGAGGACGAGGTAATTGAGCGTGCCACCACCGCAATGGGCGAGCAGTTTGTGATTACCAGCCTGGAAGACAATTCGATCGCAACGATAAAGACGCACTCGCCCAGGATCCGGGTAGGACTGTCGCTGGGGCGGGACATGAAAGGGACAGGTTTTGGCAACCATGTCGCAACGCGTCTTTCAGAACTCTTTCCCAGAAAACGGGTGACCCTGGCCCAGCCTGATTTCCTTACTGTCAACCATAAGCTCGCAAGGATATCCCTGCTGCGCTACTCCGCCCGTCACCATATCCCGCTCTGGATATGGACAGTCGACGACACAAAAACCCAGGAGTTTTTCCTCAAAAGGCCTGAGGTTGAGGTGCTGATCACCAACCAGCCACGCGCAGCGGCCGGAATCCGCCAGCGGCTACAGAGCAGTTGACAGCGCGGCTTTTACGAAAAACATGGGCTGGCGTTGGAAATTCTAGCACCCATATCGCCCACCATCGGTGCCACCTCCCTGCCAGGTAAGCTACCCACCGTATACCACCTGATGGGCCGTGGCGGACACTCCCAAAGATCACAGATGGGGGGAAGGCAGGCAGGTTGGGCCCTGCCCAGGCATCAGGACCAGGGGACGCTGGCATCAACTCCACTAGCCCAGAAAGCACCATCCGGTAATGGCATGTAGCCGGCGGGCTCAGCCCTCGGGAATGGGTATCCCCGCATGAAGCAGTTCATCTTTGAGCCGCTGGATAAATCCCTCATGCTGCTGCGGATCGCCATGCGAAAGCATCTTGATTGCATCGCGATGATTCGGATGATCTGGGTCCTGCAGCGCCGCATAATCTGGCTCACCCCCGGCAGCAAAATTCACCGGGGGCATAGATACCGGATGCGCTCCGGGCATCCCACCACCGGAACTACGCGATCCAAAGAACGCGCTTGCAATATGTGATGCTGTTCCCGCGCCACAGTGAGCACAGCTGATGGAACAATGAGCACAACACCCACCACAATGCGCACAACAGACCATCATTCTTCTCCCAATTCCCTGATCAGCAGACACTCAGATTACCGGATGCGCAAAGATGGCGGTAACCCCGCAGACCATCTGTTACATCCATTTCCCGGGTCGGCACACTGTGAGGGCACATAAACCGAAGTGCCATGCAATGAGGACAGTGACCTCCAGTTGGGAACAGTCCCAGGATGTAGAGTGAATGGGATCCGGAAGACGTTATTGCGTGCCTGACACTGGCCGAAGAGGATCTGCAACTCCAGGAGAGCAAGAACGGTGCTACTCGCCGTGGATTCGCCTTGCTGTTATTTGAACTTGAGAACAGGCTCCAGGATCCAGACCAGCCGCTCCCGGTCCTCGGGGCCGGCGTGGGCGAGGGCATAGATCACCGGCAGCGTTTTCTTTCGCTTGGCCAGGTCGGAGGGCAGCTTGCCGGTCGCCTGCGCCTCGCCCCAGATGCCCAGCAGATCGTCGTTGAGCTGGAAGGCGATCCCAAGGGCCCAGCCGAATCGGCGGTAGGCGTCGACCACCGCCGTGTCGTCGGTGGCGAGCATCGCGCCCGCCTGGACCGCGGCGGCAATGAGCGCCGCGGTCTTGCGCCCGATCATGTCGAAGTAGAGCGCGACCGACTGCCGATCGCCGTGCTCGGAGGTCCAGATGTCGATGAACTGCCCTTCGCAGAGGGCCAGGCAGGTCTCGTCATAGAGGCGCATGAGCGCGAGGACCTTGCGATCGTCGAATCCGAGCT
>JAJZMA010000083.1 GCA_021850405.1 bacterium | reverse complement strand
GTCATGCTGTGGGAGGCAGTCCGCCTAGCTGATGCGTGCTGTTTTTGCCACCGGAAGTGCTCCCCGTGAGCCGCTTTCGGTGCTTTCGGTGGGGGAAGTTCCAGAAGGTCCCCTCGAGGCGCTGCCGTCAGGCTGGGCCCGGGTCAGGGTTGCCGTAGCTGGCCTCAACCACCATGACATCTGGACGCTCCGGGGCATCTCTTCACGCCCCATTGCCTACCCTGCGGTGCTCGGCTGTGATGCCGCTGGCTGGGTCGAAAGCTATGGTGGCAGTCCTGATGGTCCCTCGGAGGGACAGCCTGCGATCGGAACCCGTGTGGTCGTTCACGCTGTTGTCTCCTGTGGTGAGTGTGATGGATGCAGGCGCAAGGAGAGATGCGCCCGCATGGCACTCCTCAGTGAGGGCAATCTCAGAGGCACCCTGGGGGAGCGGGTGGATGTTCCCGTCGCCAATCTCATTCCTCTTCCATCCGGGGTGAGTTTTGATGCCGCTGCCTGCCTCCCTACGGCGTATCTCACTGCGTTTCACATGCTGTTTGAGGCCGGGGGGCTGCGGCCAGGGCAGTCGGTGCTGATTCATGGTGGTCATGGGGGGGTCGCTGTGGCAGCACGCACCCTTGCGGCCCTCTGCGGGGCCCATGTAATTGTCACCTCCCGCACTGAGGCACACCTGCCTTCAACCGGGGGAGGTGCTGAGCTGTCAGGAGGGGGACTGCTCCCGCCTGCAGATGGCGTTGTGCTCGACGGCGATGCTGTGGGGAAGATTTTTGCCCTTACAGGCGGAAGGGGTATAGATCTGGTGGTAGAGACCGTGGGGGATGCGACCTGGGAGCTGTCACTGAAGGTAGTGCGCACGGGCGGCTCAATAGTTGTGAGTGGAGCCACCACAGGGAGCAATCCAGGTGCCGGGCTGAACCGGATCTTCTGGAAGGAGATCCGGGTGCAGGGGGTAACCATGGGATCCTTGGCGCAGCTCGAGACCCTGGTGCAGCTGGTCGCAGAGCACAGACTAAACCCCCTCGTGGCGGGACGATTCCAGATGGAAGATGCGGCAGGCGCATTTGCCTGCCTGCTTGAAGGCCGGCAGCCAGGCAAGGTGCTGGTCGAGGTTGCGCCCGGGGAGGCTGGGCTATAGGGGGGCTGGCAGTGACCATGGAAAGTGGGGTCCACCTGGCCGTCTCCCCTGCTTTTGGGTGCCAGACTGTTGCCGGCGTGGACAGCGGGCAGGCGGTCGTTGACTGGGGACTGCTTCCTCCCCCTTGATAAAGGACTACATATTGTGGCATGCTGCGGCACAGGCGCATCATATTGTTGATGGCGGGTGCGCGCCTCACCCTCCCTACCACTGGATAGAGTGTGAGCCGAAGCCGGCGAGTTGCTGCCCTTGATCTGGGTACGACCAAAGTGTGCTGCATCGTGGCCGATGTGGACGGGACCGATGTCGACGTGATCGGCATGGGGGAGGTGCCATCGCGCGGTGTGCGCAAGGGCGCGGTCATTGATATAGACCGGGCAGCCGAGGTAGTCGCTGATGCCGTGGATGCTGCCGAGCAGATGGCTGGGGTTCCGGTCAATTCGGCGGTGGTCGGCCTGGCTGGGAGCCATATCTCTTCGCAGAACTCCACTGGCGTTGTGGCAGTGACGGGCCACCGCGAGGTGCGGGCCTTTGATGTCAGCAGGGCACTGGAGGCGGCCCGGGCGGTTGCGATCCCAAGCGACCGGGCGATAGTACACGTCCTTCCACGGCAGTACACCATTGATGGACAGGACGGTGTGCGGGAAGCACTGGGGATGTCTGGTAACCGGCTTGAGGTCGAAACCCACATCATCACGGGCGCCCACACTGCGATCCAGAATGTGGTCAAGGTGATGCATGAGGCAGGAGTCGATGTCGACGAGGTGGTCCTGCAGGTGCTGGCTTCTGCCGAGGCAGTACTCGATGAGGAGGAGCGGGAACGTGGCGTCGTGCTGGTGGATGTTGGCGGCGGTACGACCGATGTTGCTGTGTTTGTGGATGGCGCTGTGGTTCATACAGGGGTGCTCCCTGTAGGGGGATACCACGTCACCAGTGATCTGGCTGTGGGCCTCCGGAGTGACCTTGAGACCGCAGAGCGGCTAAAACGCTCGCACGGACACTGCCTGCAGCTGACTGTTCCGGCGGACAGCTCGGTTCCGTTGATGCCACTGGGGTATGAGCAGGAGGTTGCAATCCCGCAGCGATATCTTGCTGAGGTGATTGCTCCCAGGGCGCGCGAGATGGCGCGGCTTATGCACATGGAGATCGAAAAAAGTGGGCCCAGTCAGCGCTATCCAGGAGGCATCGTGCTTACGGGCGGGGGCGCGCTTCTCGCAGGATTCCTTGACGTCATCCAGCAGGAGACGGATCTCCCTGCGCGGGTGGCGGCTCCGACTGGGCTGCACGGCATGGACCGTGAGGT
Source organism: bacterium (assembly GCA_021850405.1). GTDB lineage: Bacteria > Chloroflexota > Dormibacteria > Aeolococcales > Aeolococcaceae > JAJZMA01. The sequence continues at coordinate 4,465 of JAJZMA010000083.1, read as the reverse complement.
TTCGGGCCCCCAGTACGCAACTGCCGTTGGGCTGCTGCGGTGGGGAGCAAGGGTACAGGCTGGTAAGGGCGGATTGTCGCATCGGGCGCGCAGGTCGTCGGGAATGGGATCCCGCGTTGGGGGGTGGCTGCGCGGCCTGGCGTGAACCTTTCGTGGGGCATCAGGAACGGAAAGTAAAAAAGACAGAAAATAAGGCGATAGAGAAAATAGAAATAGATGAGGAAACAGTTTGTGTCTGGAGAAGCTGGGTGTTCTGGTTGGTGGGCATCACCCGGGGATAGCCCAAAAAAGATTTCTGGCAAGGGTATAATTAGCACTTCCGCATTTGACCCACGTGGCGCGGGAGGGGAGCGAGTCGCAAGTTTGCCGCTATCGCGGCGCATCGCATTGGTCTGGAGGTTTCTCAATGTCTAATCTGGATAGAACGCTGGAGGGCAACGCACGCATCCTGGTGGCAGGCGTGGGCGGAGGCGGCAGCAATGCAGTCAACCGGATGATCCGCACTCGACTCAAGGGTGTGGAGTTTGTGGCAATAAATACCGATCATCAGGCGCTTTCCAACTGTGAGTCGGAGCAGCAGGTGCGCATCGGAGCCAAGCTGACACGGGGCCTTGGCGCTGGCGGAGACCCAGCCAAGGGTTCTGAAGCAGCAGAAGAGTCGCGTGAGGAGCTGGGCAAGCTGCTCTCGAACTGCGACATGGTGTTTGTTACGGCCGGGATGGGCGGTGGAACCGGAACCGGCGCTGCACCGGTGGTCGCAGAGATTGCGCGCCAGAATGGAGCCCTTACCATTGGGGTTGTGACCAAGCCGTTCCGGTTTGAGGGCGTGCGCAGACAACGTGCGGCTGAGGAAGGCATCGAGCGGCTGCGGTCCAAAGTGGACACCCTGATTACGATTCCCAACGAGAGGCTCATCCAGGTGGCTGACAAGAAGACAACCATTGGCCGGGCATTCGAGATGGCCGATGATGTCCTGCGCCAGGGTGTGCAAGGCATTTCCGACCTCATTGTTTACCCAGGGCTGATCAACCTTGACTTTGCCGATGTGAAGGCAGTGATGGCGGGTCAGGGTGCTGCGCTTATGGGGATTGGGTTTGGCAACGGGGATACTCGCGCTGCGGATGCCGCACGACAGGCGGTGGCAAGTCCTCTGCTGGAAACAACCATCGCTGGAGCAAAGGGCATACTCCTCAACATCACAGGGGGTACCGACCTAACCCTGTATGAGGTCAATGAGGCAGCCCAGATGGTGAGCGAGTCCGCAGATCCGGATGCACAGATTATCTTTGGAACTGTCATCGATGAGAAGATGGAGGGCGAGGTCAAGATCACTGTGATTGCAACAGGATTTGACCTGGGGGCCGAAGGGGCTGGCGCCCAGTACACTGCAGTGAGCCGGCCAGCAGAAGAGCCCGCCGTAGTAGCCAATGGGCGGCCTGCCGCTGCGGGCTACAGTATGGAAGACTTGGACATTCCCGCGTTCCTGCGGGATCGCCGGTAGGCCCAGTGTTTATAGGGGTAGCCGAAAGGCTGCCCCTCCTGTACAGTTATGCGCTGTCCTTACTGTTCCCATTCTGATTCAAAAGTAGTTGATTCGCGGGATTCGGAGACTGGCGAAGCAGTAAGACGTCGTCGCGAGTGCCTGCTCTGTGGCAAGCGCTTTACCACCTACGAGCGCGTGGAGACAATTCCGCTGTATGTCATCAAGGCAGACGGGCGCAGGGAGGAATTTGACCATGGCAAACTGCTCCGGGGTCTGCTCAGTGCATCTGCGAAGCGGCACATCTCAAGGGAACAGATAGAAACGGTTGCAGACGCGGTAGAAGCAGAGGTGCGTTCCACCAGTGTCACAGAGATAGAGAGCCGCCAGATCGGGGAACTTGTTATGGCACGGCTGCGTGATCTGGATGAGATAGTGTATATCCGTTTTGCTTCGGTCTACAGGGATTTCAAGGATGTGGATGACTGGCGCAAGACCTTTGCACAGCTGCTGGAGAATCCACCGCCGATTCGTACACGGCCGCGTGCCCGGCACAGGAATGCAGGGGGAACAGGCGGAGACGATTCATCACTTCTGGATCTCAAGCGGTAGGAGGACTCCTTGGACCAGCATCCCGGTGACGCTGAGTTAGCATCCCGACTTGGCGAACTACGGGAAAGGATAGCAAACGCCAGTAGCAGGGGGCTGGGGCAGGAGGTAACGCTGCTCTGTGTTACCAAACAGGCAAGCGACAGCTTTGTATGGTCCCTGTACCGGGCAGGGGAGCGTCACTTTGGCGAGAACTACCTGCAGGCTGCACGCAGGAGGAACTGGCCAGCCGATTCGGTACTGCACATGATCGGCTCCCTGCAGCAGAACAAGGCAAGGGCAGCATCCAGGTTTTTTGATGTCATAGAGTCGGTAGATCGCCCGGGGCTGCTTGCACAGATGGATCTGGCCAGCCATGTTGCACCTGTGGCAACTTCCGCCTTAGGCAGTTCACATACGCGCGCTTTTTCCCTGTCCCCGCGCTTCCTGCTCCAGTTGAATCTGACTGGGGATGAGACACGCCGTGGAGTATCTCCGGAGGTGGCAAAAAGGTGGCTTTCGCTGCTCTCTGAGATTGAGGCGGCGCATCTGGATGGGCTCATGATGGTCGCAGATCCAGCACTTTCGCCCGAAGCGAGGAGGCCTTCCTTTGCGCAACTGTTCTCCCTGGCGTGCGAGTGGAGGAGGGAGTACAGCATGGAGCTGCCTGTACTTAGCATGGGGATGAGTGCCGATTTTGAGATTGCAGTAGAGGAAGGTGCAACAGAGGTGCGCCTCGGAACTGCGCTGGGCGTCGAGAGACACTGACCCGCTGGTACCAGGCTGTCCTGGTGCTGACGGTGCTTGCCAGATGTGCGGCATTGGAGACAGTTGTGGTCAGGTAAGTTTTTTCTCCTTTGTGAGAGCTGTCAGTGGACTGTTTGATCCATTTGGCGGAGTGTGGCTGCGGGTTCAGGGCCACTCCCCTGAGGGTACGGCTCTCTGCTCGGTGGCTGGCACGCTATCCTATTGGGCATGAGTCGTTTTTCCCCTGTTGCCAGCCGCGCCAGTTTTGCCCAGGGTGAACTGGAGATAATCAAGTTCTGGCGTAGCGAGCAGGTATTTCAGAAGGGGCTCGCGGCGCGCGAAGGTGCGCCAGAGTATGTCTTTTATGAGGGCCCGCCAACCGCCAATGGACGCCCTGGGATCCATCATGTCCTTGCCCGTGCCTATAAGGATCTTTTCCCACGCTACATGCAGATGAAGGGCTACCGGGTGGATCGCAAGGCTGGCTGGGACACTCATGGGCTGCCAGTTGAGCTGGAGATAGAGAAGAAGATAAAGGTGAGCGGCAAAAAGCAGATCGAGGAGTATGGAATTGGGAAGTTCAATGCCCTCTGCCGCAAGTCCGCCAGCGAGTATATTGAGGACTGGGAGCGTCTGACCGAGAGGATCGGCTTCTGGCTTGACACAGACAATCCATATCGTACCTACGATTCCACCTACATTGAGTCGGTCTGGTGGAGTCTGAGGCAGCTCTGGGACAGGAAACTGCTGTACCAGGGATACAAGGTTGTTCCCTACTGCCCGCGGTGTCAGACGTCCCTCTCTTCCCATGAGCTTAGCCTGGGCTACCGGGGTGAGACCGAAGACCCGTCAGTCTACGTCAAGTTTGAGCTCAAGGAGCGCAAGCGCCAGTATCTTCTGGCATGGACCACCACTCCCTGGACGCTTCCGGGCAATGTTGCCCTGGCAGTGCACCCGGACGAGGAGTATGTTCGTGTGGCCCAGGATGGGGATGAACTGATCCTGGCCCGGGCCAGGATCTCTGAGCTCAGGGACGGCTACGAACTCCTTGAAACATTCAAGGGAAGTACGCTTGTCGGTCTTGAGTACCGGACCCTGTTTGAGGACGTACCGCCGGAAGGACCTGCCTTCGCAGTGCTGCCCGCGCCTGCTATGGTGACCATGAGCGAGGGTACTGGAGTTGTGCATACTGCAGGCGCCTATGGGGTAGCTGACCTTGAGCTATGCCAGCGTGAGGGCATTGCACTTCGGCATGTGGTTGGGCTGGATGGCCGGTTTGTTGCGGGCCAGACGCGCTATGGTGGGCAGTTTGTCAAGGATGCCGACAAGCAGATCATCAAGGACCTGCGGGAGAGCGGGAACCTCTACGCTGCCGGCACAGTCAGGCATACGTATCCGTTTTGCTGGCGATGCGAGTCCCCGCTTTTGTATTTTGCCCTGACATCCTGGTTTATAAAGACCACCGCTGTAAAGGAAAAACTGCTCCGGAACAACAAGGCAGTCAAGTGGTACCCGGCACATATACGTGACGGCCGGATGGGAGACTGGCTTGAGAACCTGGTGGACTGGAATATCTCCAGAACCCGGTACTGGGGAACACCGCTCCCCATCTGGGAGTGTGGTGCATGTGGCAAGCAGCATTGTGTTGGG
>JAJZMA010000171.1 GCA_021850405.1 bacterium | reverse complement strand
CTGGGCCGCACCTCTCCCGACCAGCGTATCCAGGTCACTGTATACGTTCGCCCCAATCCTCGTACAAAAGAAAACCTGGATGATGTAAATGAGAGCATCTACGAAAAGAAGGAACGCGACCATCTGGACCACGACAGCTATGTGGACCAGTTCGGCGCCTCTGCCGAGGACCTGGAGAGCGTTCATGCATTTGCCGACAGCTATGGGCTCGAGGTGCTCGAGGCTAGCGCTGCCAAGCGTCTGGTAACCGTTGAGGGCCGCGCACGGGATCTGGAGGCTGCTTTTGGGGTCCAGCTTGATGACTATCGGGACTCAAGACAGGTGGCAATCTACCAGAGTCACAAGGGAGCAGCCCGAATCCCGAGCCATCTGGATGGAGTGGTTACGGCAGTGCTGGGGCTCGACAACCGGCCTTTTGCAACCCCACATATCCGAAAGGGAGTTGCAAAACCCCGTGCCGCCAATTCACCGGCAAGCATCGCAAAGCGTTACAAGTTCCCTCAAGGTCTCGACTACAGCAAGTCACTGGTCGCCCTGATCGAACTGGGCGGCGGCTACAACGCAGCTGACATAGCGACATATTTCCAGAACCAGGGCACAACACCGCCCAACATGCTTACTCCGATTGGCACCAATGGGGCTACCAATGCTCCAACCGGTGACCCTATCGGTCCGGATGGAGAGGTGGCCCTTGATATTGATGTTGCTGGTGGAGTGGCCCCAGGGATAGCCCTTCTTGGGGCATTTGGAGCCAATACAGAGCAGGGGTTTGCAAACATTGTGCTGGCTGCCACGCATTACATCTGGTCAGAGACCGGAAAGCTGCCAGACGCACTCAGCATCAGCTGGGGCGCGCCCGATTGCGACTGGAGCACAGGCGGAATCCGGGTCATGCATCAGGCCCTTCAGGCGGCATCTGCACTAGGCGTTGCCGTAACAGCGGCCTCAGGGGATAACGGCTCCACCGACGGAGTAAATGACGGCAAGCAGCACGTGGATCTCCCAGCCTCCCTGGAATACGCAACGGGGGCGGGCGGTACCAGTGCAATGCCAAATTCCGAGCCCGTCTGGATGAGTGGACCCATTGAAGGAACGGGTGGGGGAGTTGCGACCATCTTCCCGGTCCCAGGCTTCCAGAAAGTCATCCCGGACCTGCCCGTAAATGTCGATACCCAGAAACCGGGCAGGTGTGTGCCGGATGTGGCAGCAAGTGCTGACCCAGCGTACGGATATCCTGTCCAGGTAGATGGCCAGACGCAGGTTTACGGCGGGACCTCTGCGGCAGCCCCCCTCTGGGCAGCAGCCATCGCTGCCATAAACGCAGTCACTGGTGCCAGAATGGGAAACCCCAACTCCATGCTGTACCAGTGGGCAGCATCCAAGAGCAGGGCCACAAACCCGGTAACGCAGGGCAACAATGGTGCCTATTCTGCCAAGCCAGGCAACCTGTACAATGCCTGCTGTGGTGTAGGCACTCCCAACGTAGAGCAACTTATCCTTTCATTCCGCAAGGTGCTGGGACTGAAGGGCAAGCGGCCCAAGGGGCCGAGCGGACCCACCGGTCCTGCCAGGGGAGGCGATACTGGCCTGGGCTTTTAGGCAAGCCGGCCAGCGCCGGTTTTAGGTTACATTAGGAAAGAGGGTCCGCACACCTGCACCGCGGGCCCTTTTTTCTTGCTCCGTGCCCCAAAGCTGCTGCTGCCACCTGCCAGACCACGGGCACAGGGAGCAGTGTTCAACAATGTCCGTGCAGCTGTCCGCACCAGTGCCCTATATTCTGGAGCAGGCAGGCAGATGGGCCCTGACCTACGGGAACTTGTGCATGTACCCAGCGATGGGGCAGCACCCAGCCTGGAGAAGAGATGAGACCAGCAGCCCGGGGCGGAGAGCAGTTTGTTGCCTTCGACATCGAAACCACTGGCCTTCGAGCCGAGCTGGACCGGATCATCCAGATAGGGGCTACCCGCTTTACCACTGGAGGCAAGGTCATCTCGCGGTTCGAAACCTTTGTGGACCCGTCTGTTCCCATCCCAAGGTTTGTGCAGGAGCTGTGCCATATAACCAGCGCAGATGTCGCTGGCGCTCCCTGCGAGAAGGATGCAGTAGCAGCACTGGCCCGTTTCTGTGAAGGAGCAACCCTGATTGGCCATTCAGGAAACTTCGACAAGGCCTTTTGCAGCCGCAGCCAGCCTCTGGCCTTTGGGAAGAGCCGGTTTCTCTACGATACGCACACGCTCTCCCGCCTCCTGGTGAACACCCCTCATTACTCCCTTGTCGCACTGGCAAAACAGTTCAATATCCGCCATACCCAGCCCCATCGCGCCCCAAGCGATGCGGAGGCCACGGGCAAACTTTTCTTCGCACTCGTAGCTCTAGCCGTACGCGCTCCCTCAGAGCAGTTCAGCAACTGGATGCAGAAAACAATCCCAGGTAGTATGGAACGGCGATTCCTTACCGAAGTTGCATTGCCACGCAGACAGCTCGGAAAGGCGCCTCAGTGCCGGTCTGGATCCCCCAGGGTGGGAAGAATCAGGAGAGTCAGCGCCATGGAGGGGCCTTTCTCCTTCTAAGTGAGCGCCAGGACCCCCGCACAGCAACGTGCGCCGGTCCATCAGCGGGCTATGGCAACCAGGGGGGATAGTCCTCCTGGCTGTTCTACCGGCGTACGGGAAGCGCGACAGGGGCTGGGGCCAGCGCGGGATCCTGGTGCGCCCTGCGGTGGAGCATCCAGACTATCCCGCCCAGCATTGCAAACGGGATCATCTGGAAATCCACAAAGATGGCGAATGCGGCAGCTTTGGCAGCTGTAACTCCCACATGGGTGAGAAGGGCTACCAGCAGTCCTTCCCGGATGCCGATGCCGTTGAATGTCACAGGAGAAAGGGTTGCCACCAGGGAGATAGGGATCGCAACTGCGAAGACCAGCCAGTTCACCTGCATGCCCAGCGCGCGCCCGAACACTTCCATGGCAAGCAGGTTGAGCCCCCACCCTGCTCCGCCGACAAGCAGGCTTAACGCTATCGCTCTGGGCTTGTGCCGGTAGTCACCGAATGCTCCGGTAAAGGGTGCCAGCATCCTCGCCACCCGGTGCAGCAGGCTTGAATTGCCTATCCTCTGGACAACAGTGTCGGCATTGAGTGCTGCCAGCCATGCGATGAGCATGCCCACCAGAAAAAGGGCCGCCCCGATTATCCCTGCAGACCCAAGCCATCCCCGAAGAACAAACGCACCAGCAAGCCCCCAGGCCGCCATCCCGAGGGTGCCTGCCATCCTGCTGCCAGCCAGGGAGGCAAGCGCCCTGCCTGGTCCAGTCACCTTGCCCAGCTCCACCGCCCGCATGGCATCTCCGCCAATAGCGGCCGGAAATATCTGCCCGACAAAGAGCCCCTGAAAATACCAGCTCGTGAGCGCCCGCCAGGTGAGCTTGTGGCCCCCAGCCCGCACCAGGAACCCCCACTCTCCCACCGAGGCAAACACGGTAAGTGCTGTAAAGGCAACCCCTACGACGACCCAGACCGGGTCTGCTGAGACCAGCCCACTCACAGTCCTCCCAAGATTGATGCTGTGGGCCACAACCAGCAGCCCAACGACTGTTCCCAGGATTCTGGTCCAGGGGGAACGCCACACCTTTTCGAGCCTGCCCCGCGAGAGCTTCATAGCAGCCATAGTAACCCGAAATGAACTGGCTGCAATCAGACTGCGCCCCTCGTTAAACCGCTGTTGCCAATCCGAGACAAAAAATCAAGGGAGCGCCAGCAGGTGCTGCAGACATCCTGCCCCTTTGTAGCGCTGCGTCATTGCCCGATGCGTTGCGACCGCGGCATACCGGCCCCTTGCCTGCCCTCCATCCGCACCTCCCAGCTGGCCCCCTGTCCAGTGTCCTGCTGAACAGCTACGCCCAGTCTGCGACACACCGGCAAGGATCGAGCTACGGAGCCTGCGGGACTGTAGTTCCCGGAACAGCCACAGCATCAAAAAGGGCATGCACAGTTGCCTTTGACGCAAAGGGTGGCAGGGGAATGGGAAGCGGAAAGGTGATGGTGACACATGCTTCAACCGTATAGTTGAGGAGATAACCAGGGATCGGAGTTGGGTTGGCAGAACAACCCGGGGGCGGGCCGCCCTTTGCAAGCGTACAGGCTGCAGCGACTGTCACAGCGCGATTGGAAAGAGCCTCCTGCATCGCATACTTCGTGCAATATCCCTGGTAAGTGCGCGTATCTATTTGCGGTTGTGCACTGGTAAATATCGAGCTTGGATTTATGTCGTTCGCCCCGGCCTGTGACCCTATCTCTGCAGCAGACTGCGCCCTGGTGTAGTACACAAAATTAGCGGCCAGATCCACAACGACAATAAAAAGAGCCATAAGGAAAAGGGCGAACGCCAGCGCAAACGCAATAAGGGTCTGGGCGCGCTGGCCATGCAACTTCTTCTTGCGCTTTCCACGCCCAACTATGACTACCGCCATTTCATTCCCCCAATCCTCATTGCCTAATAGGCGGTGTTTGCGAAGTAGCTTCGGCCCTCACGGTAGGATTGCCAAAGAACTGCGCCCACGATACAGGCGTAGCAGAGATAAGTACCTGCCCGGATGCATTACATGTGACATTGCCCGTAAGTGAACCGCTACGTCCGTTGAGGTAATTTCCTGCGCATAGAAAAATCACATGGGAAAAAAAATGCGGATAAAACTGCATGGTACCTGAGAAAGTTGCACATTCCGCTGGATTGGCAAGGGAGCTAAAAAGCGTCACTCCAGCAGTTGCAGGACACGTTCCTGTGCCAACCCCCAGATCATTCTGAAAAGTGGCCTCAGTCGCAAGGGTTGTGGCCGTATCAATCTCCTGCTGTGCCTGCACCTGCAACATGAGTGCGACAAACCCCCCTATCATCCAGAAGAGTATGGGCAGCAAAATCGCTGTCTCCAGCACTGCCTGCCCGCCCTGGCTTGCCGTACTGCGCCGCCTCACGGAGCAAACGTCAACGCTGCACTCGTTGCCCCCACATTCATATGAAACTCGGAAAAACTGGCAAGCTGAAAAATTGGGGGGATCAGGGTGGGCACAGTCCCCTCGACCTGACAAGTCACCATCGTCATTCTTACCCCGCTGTCAGGTGGCTTGATGCCCACAATAGGCCCATGAGGGTTACTGGAAACACACACGTAGATCGTCCCGGCCGGGATGCTGCTAGGGCAGCCTGTGGGTGGCTGAGGCGGATAGGAGTGCACTCCAAACATTGCCCCCTGCAGGAGCGGCTGGATCACTTTCTGCACCTGACTGGCCGTGGGGGTTTGCGGCTGATTGGTGCGATGATTGAGGGTATAAGGATCCTGATAGGACGCTACGGCAACCCGGACCCCTGCCTCCGCAGCCGCCACCGCTGCATTGGTCTCTATGCACCAGAGTGCAGTGTCAACCGCAGCAAAAAGTACCACAAGGAAAAGGGGGAAGACAAACGCCATCTCGACCATAGCCTGGCCGGATCTTTGCCTCGCTCTCGGGCCATCCCCTTGCCTAATCTGTCGGTGCGCCACAACTCCTCCACACAAGCTACTGACTGCCCCTGAACCCATCTATGCCAGAACCAGCCAGCTCCCCTCGGCCAGGAAAAGCCACCCTGGTCTCCGAACAGCTCCTCCCGCTCCCTGCTTTGCGCAGTGGTCAACCCAGCCGCCTGATGCTTAAAAAGAGAATACAGGAGGAGCCGGCACATTTCTGTGACGTTCCTGTATACAAGCTGCGAATCTAACCGGCAAGCCGGGCCTGCAGATTGCAAAGACCATGGGACGAAGGGGAGCGAAACCGGGTACACTGTCGACCCGTTACAGTTAGTGATGGGAGAGCTGCCAGCTTTATGCTGTCACGCCCGCCCGGCCACCCCCTTTGGAACAGTTCACCCATGGAAGGATAATGCGTAAATTCGACCAGACTGGCAGCGTGTCCCCAGGACCACTGCCTTCCCGTCCGAGCCGGGTTCGAGCCGGCATACGGGACCACAGAGGAGGGAGTCGCCCTCCCCGGCCACCCCACCGCACGCGCAATGGCCTGCTCATTGTTCTTGGCTTTGTAATCTCCGGAATGGCCGGTGCTTTTGCCTATTTCCTGCCAGTCGCGCAGACCGCGGCACAGGACTTTGGCAAATCACGGGTGGTAGCAGCCAAAGCTGGCCCGACCCAGCAGCCACTCCCTGCCTCAGGTGCGCCATTTACGGTACTGCTCATGGGATCCGACAATGACGCCAAATTTGTTGCCAACCACATACTTACCCAGAGCATGATCCTGGTTCGGGTGGACCCTGCAACCCACTCTGCAACCATGCTCTCTCTGCCCAGGGATCTCTGGGTTCCACTGGCAAGCGGTGGGTCTGCCAAGATTGATGCGGCCTACGCCAACGGTGGAGCTGCCAATGCAGTTGCCACCGTAGAGCAGGATTTCAATGTCCATGTGGACTACTGGGCCTGGGTGGGGCTTGAGGGCCTGGTAAATATCGTAAACCAGCTCAACGGCGTGGATATGGTAGCCCAGCTTCCAGTCCTGGATGACTTTTATCCTGCTGACCTCACCGGCAACAACCCGTACGCCATCGCAAGAGTAGCAGTCCTCCCTGGACCGCAGTACATGACCGGTGTAACTGCCCTTCAGTACGTGCGCTCCAGGCACGGAGACATTCTGGAGGACATCGCCCGCTCCCAGCGCCAGCAGGAGCTGCTGCTGGATCTGAAGGACAAGGCCAAGACCCTGAGCGTGGCTGACCTGCCTACACTCGCCAAGGCCCTGGGAACAGGGTTTGCCACCGACATGAGCCTCAGCCAGATTGGAGCCATGCTGCCCCTTGCATCTGAGCTATCCGGCTCGAACATTCACACCATCGTGATGAACTATGCCCCCTACTTCAAGGGGCAGTAC
>JAJZMA010000148.1 GCA_021850405.1 bacterium | reverse complement strand
ACGACATGACCCCTGTGATTGTCCTTCGGCTGTCCCTGGTCTTGACGTATAGTGGCCTGCATGAGAGACACCGCCGTGGTCAAAAACCTTCTTGCGAAGCTTCCCGGGTTGCCAGCCGATGAAACTACCAGCGTCGGGTTTTTCCTGGACTGGAGTGTACTTGCCGCAACCGCAGCAGCGCGTCGTGACCTGGATGCCAAGATTGTAAGAACTGCATCAGCACACAACGTTACTGTCACATCGCGCGATGCCCAGTATGGTTCGCGTGGCAAGCGATACTACGAACTTTCTGGTGCAGCCAGTGACCTTGTGGCAGTTGTTGGGAAAGTGGACGAGAGACTTTCCTATCCCTCAAGGCTTTCCATCTCCCTGGCTGGTCCTACCCACAACATGCTTGTGCTTCACCAGTACGTTGAGAAACGGGCTCGCGAGATTGGAGTGAGCGTCGATGCCCAGGGTGGCGCAGACTGGGACAGTACGCATCTTATCTTTGGTATCCGGGGACCGCTCGGAGAGGTCGCACCATTTGGAGCGGAAGTACGTGGGATGTATGCCCATTTCATGGGTACAAAGGCTCCAGAGGTCCAGGCACCCCGCCGTCTGGTCCAGAGCCTGCATGGGAAGCAGCATCCCGGACAGGAGGCTGGGCCTACCCTTTCCTGATAGGGAGGGAGCTTTGGTCTGCTACCGGAATCTGTTCGGCGTGCGTGCTTGAGTTGCTTGGCGACAGGTGCGAGTTTCCCTGGAGGGGTGGACTACTGCAGGGTGAGCGCCGGTATCGCTTCTGGCAGGATTGAGTGTATCAGCGACCTGTTCTGTCTTTGCCAGCTGCTCCAGCGGCGTGTGAGCTTTTGGGTGTCGCCCTTTTTTGGCCTTTCCCGTGTCACGTGCACGCTGATGCGCAGTCTTGGCAGCGAGCGTGATGAGGGTCCAAGTCCAAGCTGGGTGGCTCCCAGCCTGACATCAAAGTAGGGTCCACGCCTTGCGTAGAACGACTGGATATCCAGAGGCTTTCGTATAAGCTCAGTGGAGCTGTCTTTGTGGTCCATTGGAAGCTGCTCCAGCCTTGTGGGCCAGAGATGGCGATGCGCGTGGGGCACCTCCTGTCCGGCAATCCCGTTTTCCCACTGGAGTGTGTTCAGCCTGTAGCAGTCCCGGATGAAGCGGGTCACCAGCTCTGCAGCACGCTCTCTTTCATCCATGAGAGAGGCGGGTGTGTCCGCCCAGCAGCGATAGTGCTCCTTGGGGATGATGAGGATATGCCCCGGTGCGCAAGGGTAGAGATCAGGGATGACGTAGAGCGAGGAGGTCTCCAGCAACGGCTCAGGCACGGCAGACCTGGTGCAGAAGACATCCCGCGCATGGACGGCCTCTTCCTCCCGGTGGCTGGTCCAGCTCACCACGCTGGGTGTTGCCAGATCTGGCAACAGCTCAACCTGGGCTGGTTCTGACATTGCTGGAAGGCTAAGTGTGGCTAAGGGGTCCATTGCTCTTTTTTGAATGAATAAAAATGTGGATGCATCGTGCAGTCCTGTCTGGCCACCGGCGCGTGGGCCCTGTGGTTGGCCGCAGGGTTTTGGCGCTCCGGTATATTTTGGCACAATTGGAATGGCCGCCGCGGTCTGGGGTCTGGTGCCATTCCAGCCGGGTGCGTTCACTCCCTTCTATCCACGGCATACATGCCCTGTATGCCGTGGCCGCTCCGGTGAGCACGGGAGTGGTAAGGGGTTCGGCCTGGCCAGGCGTTGCCTGGCTAGCTTTGCGACGCCAGTACAGGGATCTGCAGCTGCTCGGTCACGCCTGCAAGCGCTTCATTGCGCCAGCGGTCGATCCGCCCTACGGAGGACCTGCGGTCCACGATGTCCTCTGCCATCAGTGCCCCTTCATGGGAAAATGCAAATGCAATCTCGCACCTCATGAGGGGAATATCGCCAGCAACACGCTCCTCCGCCATCGTATCGGTAGGGCAGGAGCGCAGGACGGCCGGAGCCTCAGTTCCATACTTCCTGGCTAGCTGCGGGGGCACATGCAGTTCTGGGAGTACATGACGGGGTGCAGCCCCTACCAGTGCTATGGCCCTGGTAGCAGACGGCTGTTGCCGGTGGTCCTGTGCCATGATCTGGTCCATTGCCAGCTCTGCCATGTGGCGATAGGTTGTGAGCTTTCCTCCTGCCACGGTCAGCATCCTTCGGTCACGGTCAAAGTGGAACATGGGGTGGCGCGAGAGCCGCCCGGTAGTGCGTGTACCCCTGCGGGAGGTTCCATTGTCATCGACCAGGGTGCGTACACCTGCAAACGAGCCTATGACAGCAGCAGGCTCAAGTGGCTGCTTCAGCCATGGGTTCAGTACCGAGAACAGGTTTTCTATCTCCTCTGCTGTTGCTGCGGGTACGCTGGCAGCCCCCGCCCGGCAGGGATCATCGGTAACCCCGATGAGTGCCTTGTCCTCCATCCATGGAAGGGCAAATATGAAACGGTTGTACTCTCCGGGAACAGGTATGGTGAGGCCACCACGGGGCAGCTCCAGTGGATGGGCCTCTACCAGCAGGTGTACTCCCCTGGAATAGGTTGCAGATACTCCCGGATCCATTGCTGGGGCCAAAACTCCTGTGGCATTGATCACAAACCGTGGCCGAACTTCGATCCGCATCTGGGAGAGCCGGTCCTCCAGGGTTACGTGGTGGGGGTCGACACTGGTAGCTTCGCACCGCGTGATCACTCTCGCGCCAAAGCCAGCAGCCGTGCGTGCCAGAGCCACCACCAGACGGGAGTCGTCCTCAACCTGTCCATCCCAGAACAGGCAGCCACTTGTGGTGTTTCTCAGGTTGAGCGCAGGGAACCACTCTGCCATCTCGGCGGGCATCACAGATCTGGGTGCGGGCAGCAGGCTGCCATCCGTTCCAGCAGCGATGCGGAGCCAGTTTCCCATCGAAAGCCCCAGCCTGGTGCTTACCTTGCGCCGCAGTGTGGTTTGGGTGGAGAACGGTACCAGCAGCGGCATGGGGCGGATCAGGTGCGGCGCTATCCTGGACATGAGCAGGTGCCGCTCCCGTGCGGACTCCCAGACACGTGAGATGTCCCCGGGAGCCCGATAGCGCAGCCCACCATGAATAAGTTTGGAGCTCGTGTGGCTGGTTTCGCCGCCGAGGTCATTCCGTTCAGCCAGCGCCACCGAGAGGCCACGGCTGGCAGCATCGAGGGCGATTCCTGCTCCAACCACCCCTCCACCAAGCACAAGAACGTCCAGGGGACGCCCGCTTGCAAGCTCATCCAGCTCTCGTGTCCGTCTTTCCTTGTTCAGGGCTGTGCTGTGTATCATATTTTGTAACTTCCTCGCATGTGGGCCTGCCCGGCACTCTATCAGCAACCTAGGTGTGAGGTCATGATATTTCACACATCAGAGCGTGGCCACTGGATCAAATGAATTTTTCACTGATTCCACATGGAAGGACCGCTATAGTTGGGCAGGTAGCATGCAAGTTATCACCAAGCCTCCAGCTGTAGACATGGGGATCACGCCGCCTGATCATAATCAGCCCGTGGCAGGGACAGATGGATCCCCCTCGGCTGCACCTTCCCCACCGGCGCGTCCGCTGTGGGTCCGGATCCTTTCTTCCAGGCTGGTTGCTGGCCTCATTGGGGTGGCTATTCTGGCAGCCCTTCTGCGACAGTTCAGCCTTGGCCAGGTGGGCGCGGTTGTGTCCAGTGAGCCGGTCTGGACTTTGCTCGTTGTGCTGCTCCTGAACGGCCTCATCTTTAGCTGCAGGGCAATACGCGCCCGGTATCTGCTTTCTGTGCTCGGGTACAGGACTGGAGTGGCAGAACAGACAGGAATCTGCCTGGTAGGGCAGACGCTTTCGTCGGTTACTCCCGCCGCCACCGGTGATTTTGGCCGCTCAGTCATATGGCAGCGGCGCAACGGGGTGCCGCTGTCCGCAGGTGTTGTCGTAGTGCTGTTTGAACGGTTTTATAGCCTTGGTCTCATGGTGGTTGCTGGAATAAGTCTCACTGCCCTGGCGGCGTCACCAACTGGCTTTGTGCTGGCCCTTGCAATATTTGCGATTGCTACTGGATGTATGCTGCCGTGGCTGTTTGGGCTTTGCCCCCGAGGCTCCTTTCCTGGACTCCCGGCATTGCGCCTCCCTGGCTGGGGCCGGCTGCTGGGTCTTCGTGTGCGCCTGATGCGGGTTGCAGCAGCACTGCGACAGCTCTGCCGGTCACCCCGTGCGCTTATTGTGTTTGTGGCGCTCACAGCCCTTATCCTCTGCGCCAGCGGAGGACAGATCTGGCTTCTGCTGGCTGCGCATGGTGTGGCTCCAGCACTGTTTGCGCTGGTGGGTGTCTACTGCCTTTCGCAGGCAGTTGGCTCAATCTCGAGCCTGCCTTTTGGACTCGGAACTGCAGACATCGTAGTTGTCGGCACCCTCTCCCTGCTTGGCGTGAGCCCCGTCATGGCATTGGCGGCAGCAGTGCTCCTGCGGTTGACTGTGACGCTTCCTGTCGCGGCTGCTGGAATTGCATCGTATTTCCTGCTCGGCATCCATGAAAATCTTTCAGGTACCCGCTTTGGCGCAGCAGAGCCACTGCATGGCGGAGGGGGAAACGCATGAATAACCGAGATGTGCAGACGAGGCGCCCGTTTGTGCATGCCTTGGGAAGGGTCATGCTGCCCTTCAGCTTGCGCGGGGCGTCCCGGTGAGGGTAGTTGTCTCTGGTGGGGAAGGCTTTATCGGTAGCCATACGGTTGAGCGGCTCGCTGGCCTGGGACATACCGTACTGGTCGTGGATGACCAGAGCCATCCGTGTCTGCATCCCTCCCTGCCTGCAGTTGAGCAGATTACGGCAGATGAAGCCTCCAGCGAGGTTGCAGACGCGCTTGCCTCATTTCGTCCCGATGCAGTCCTACATCTTGCTGCCAAGGGAGGCGTTGCCCAGGCGATGCGCGACCCGGCTTTGCACATCGGTGCAGTGCTGGCCCATACGGTGCAGTTTCTGGAAAACGCGTTCGCTGCGGGCTGTCGCAATCTGGTAATCGCGTCCTCTGGTGGCGCAGCGTATGGTGACCCGGTGGTGCTGCCTGCCCATGAGCAGCTTACCCCTGCTCCCCGTTCAGCTTATGGAGCAGAGAAGTGCTGTGAAGAGCTCTATCTGTCAACACTCGGAGTCCGGGGTGCCCGCACACTGGCGCTGCGGTACGGCAACGTGTATGGGCCGCGCCAGGACGGGACCGGAGAGGCTGGAGTCGTTGCGATCGCTGCCACACGTATGGCAGAGGGGGAGCCCCCTGTTATATACGGCGACGGTATGACTACCAGGGACTTTGTATATGTTGAGGATGTGGTCACTGCAAATGTGGCTGCCCTTACCGGGAATCTTTCTGGTGCCGTAAACATTGGTACGGGTGTAGAGCATTCGGTACGTGACATTGTGGGCCTGCTGGCACAGGAGTTTGGTTTTGATGGTGAGCCAGAGTTCAGGGCAGCGCGGGAGGGCGAGGTTCGCAGGGTGTGTCTGGATACCGGACTCGCAAGCGAAAAGCTGCAGTTTCGGGCTGTCATGGCTGTTGAAAACGGAATCAGGAAGACTGCCCAATACTTTAGGATGGACCAGGAGCAAAAGAGGGTGGCTACGTTGGAGAGTATGAAGTAATGCGGATTATCGTCTTTGGCGCTGATGGCTATCTTGGTTGGCCGACAGCACTATACCTGTCTGCCCGGGGGCATGATGTCTGGGCCGTCGACAGCCTGGTCCGGCGGAAATGGGATCGGCTCTGTGGAACCCAGTCGCTGGTGCCAGTTGCCAGCATGGAGCGCCGGGTGGCCCGGTGGGAGGCGGTGTCTGGCAAGGCGATCCACTGGTGCAAGCTGGACCTGTGCGATCTGGTGGCCCTGGAACAGCTTGTTGATGAGGTTCAGCCAGAGGCAGTAGTGCACTTTGCCGAGCAGCGCTCAGCTCCCTACTCCATGATCTCTGCCGCTCATGCTGTAGAGACACAGGTAAACAATGTCGCTGGGACCCTCAATCTGCTGTTTGCTGTGCGCGACCATGCTCCTGACTGCCATATCGTCAAGCTCGGTACCATGGGAGAATACGGTACCCCTGACATTGACATTGAAGAAGGCTTTATTGAGATAGAGCACAACGGAAGGCGGGACCGGTTGCCATACCCCAAGCAGGCAGGCTCGTTTTACCATCTGTCCAAGGTGCATGACAGCCACAACATCCTGTTTGCCTGCAGGGCGTGGGGGCTCGCATCGACCGACCTGAACCAGGGTGTTGTCTATGGTGTTGCTACCGAAGAGACAGCGATGCACAGGGAACTGGCAACCCGCTTTGACTATGATGGTATCTGGGGTACGGTGCTCAACCGATTCTGCGTCCAGGCGGCCATAGGCCGGCCTGTCTCTGTGTACGGGCGCGGTGGACAGACCAGAGGCTTTCTCGATATACGCGATACTGTGCGCTGTGTGGAGCTGGCGATCGCCAATCCTGCAGAGGCGGGAGAATACAGGGTTTTCAACCAGTTCACTGAGCAGTTCAGCGTAGCTGAGCTTGCGGAGCGGGTGGTCAGGGCACGAGCTCACCATGGTCTGGAAACGGTTGTGGAGCATATTCCCAACCCAAGGAGTGAGAAGGAAGAGCACTATTACAACGCCAGACACCAGCATCTTATGGACCTGGGCCTTGTGCCACACAAGCTCGCCGACACCCTGGTGGACGACGTGGTTACTGTCGTGAACCAGCATGTTGGAAGAGTGAGAGTGAACACCATCGATTCGGTGGTGGACTGGCGTAAGGGCGGCATGGTTGCAGCTGCCCGTCAGGCAGATTCCCGTGCAGGACAGCTGCTGGCACTGCGTGCCCGGGCTGCTGTCCCGGTAGGGGCAGGAGCCCGGTAGAAGGAAGACAGATAGTACAGAAGGGGTATCCCCTCCGCTCTGGGTCT
>JAJZMA010000238.1 GCA_021850405.1 bacterium | reverse complement strand
TGCTGAGCCAGAAAACTCAACCCATACTCCCGGCGGCACCATTGCATCTGCAGGCACACAGCAGTAGTGCCATAACGTTAGAACACGGTCTGGCTCAAGTGCGTCAGAGGCCAGGAGCAGATACACCTGTGGACGGCGCGCACGTCTTCCCGGGCTGATATCCACGCCTGCGGAGGAAGCCACCCGCACCATAGCATCTGAGACGCGCTCACCAGGAGCCACCACTCCCTGTGGCAGCTCAGAGCCAGCAAGCCCAAGCAAGAGCGCTGGCGCACTGCCAGACGGCCCCTCCGGGTTGAAACCGAAGATGACAATCCCAACCTTTATATCCGCCCTAGCAGGCCTCGGCAAGGCAACCTCCCAGCAACATGTACACAAATCGGCCCAGGGGCCTTAGGGCTAATTATGGCACTAACTGCAAGCACTACGGCGTTCACGCTCAGCAGGCTCACTCTGACGTACCCAGTGGTACTGTGGTAACAGGGAACTGCTCGTCCATCACTCCAGGAGGAGTCACCCATGCGCGTCCTCATGTCCGGATCTCGCGGATTCATCGGGAGTGAGCTTGCCCGGCTGCTTGTTGCCAACGGGCACAGCGTTGTGCCAATCGTACGCGGCATGCCCGGAAAAGGGGAGGTTGGCTGGGACGTGGGCCAGATGACAATCGATACCACAGCTCTGGAGGCTGATGGGGACAGTGGACTTGAACACATGGATGCCGCAATCCATCTTGCTGGCGAACCAATCCGGCCCAAAAGACTCTCAAGCAAGTACCGCCAGGCACTAACCACTAGCAGGGTTGACTCTGGGCTGCTACTCAGCCAGGCACTTGCCAAATTAAAAGCACCGCCCGCTGTCTATGTCTCTGGTTCAGCAATAGGTTTCTATGGCAACCGCGGAGATGAAAGACTTACAGAGGATTCAGCTAGGGGCAGCGGTTTCCTTGCCGACCTATGCCAAAAGTGGGAAGACAGTGCATCTCCAGCCCACCAGGCAGGAATTCGGGTTGTGTTTCTCCGTACCGGTATTGTCCTCGGGCCCCACGGATTCCTTGCTGCCCAGACACCGCTATTTCGGTTCAACCTGGGCGCCAAGCTGGGCAACGGTCGACAGTGGCTCAGCTGGATATCAGTAGCAGATGAAATAGGAATCATTATGCATGCCATCGAGAACGGAGCCGTGTCTGGCCCCATAAACTGTACTGCGCCGGAACCGGTACGCAACAGCGAATTTACCGACAGCCTCGCAAAAGAGATGCACAGGAAAGCATTCCTGCGTATTCCCGAGACCCCCTTGCGCATGGCGCTTGGTTCTGCCGCGGATGAACTGCTATTTGCCAGCCAGCGCGTCCTACCGGGACTCGCAACGACCACAGGGTACCAGTTCCAGTATCCACACCTTGGCGATGCACTGCGCGTGGCCCTTGAAAAGTGATTGCAGCATGCCCATGCCAGTCTTGCGGCCATGCTGTCACCGCTTCTGCCCACCCGCGCCGTCCGACGGCAGCCATGTCAGGGCTGCGTTGGTGCAGAGTGGGGCGGATCCATTCCAGCCACGAGCCCATACAGACCGGGCCCTGAATCATGGCGAAAACTGACAACGCTTCCCGTCTTCACCTCGATCTCCCCATACACCCATCAGAGGTGACAACAGTGGGAGCGCCACCTGCCCTGGGAGAAAACGTAATCACCCAGCCAGTCAGGTCCTCCATGCAGCCAGGCGGATTTCCACCAGGAAGCTGATCCACCGTGGAAGCAAGCCGCTGGGCCGCGCTGCCGCTAACTGTGATCGTGCGCGGATCCAGGGGTCCGGTGGCGTATGAACCACCCTGATAGACCGTAATCACAGCCGATTTTGGCGCCGGCACCTGATCCGCGTTTGTAAGCACAGGCACCCATACCACATGTGCATCCACACGGATCTCACTGGCTGACGCGCTGGTCCCCACAACGGTGTAGACCAGCTCCTCCTGGGCCACAGATGGCGCAGTGGCGCCGTGCGGAGTTATTGTCACCTGCACGAGGAGCGCGGCTCCCGCTGGCCCAGACTCTGAGCCAATCCCGGAGACTCTCATAAACGGCCGTTTGGCGCTCGTTTCTATGGCAGATGCAGCAGTCTCTGGAGGAAGCGCAACCGTCACTAGCCGGTGCAGGTCAATCAGGTCAACACTGGCCGGAGACTGGGCTGGGGTGGTGAGATAAGAGGATGGAACCGCACTGGTTGGGCGCGCCGACCGAGGCAGTGGAACTGCGACAAGGAGCGACGCTGCCACCACGGATCCAGCCGCACGGCCCGTCAACCGTAGCGTAACCACAGAGCGTGGCGCAGACGGTACTCGCAAGGATCCCCCGCATGCAGAGAACATGATGACCCCCAACAGAACGGCACCGAACCTCCCCCATCCTGCCCTGCGGCCCCAGCCACCGTTGCCATGCCTACAGTCCTCCCAGCCCTGCGCCCACCCCACCGGTACCGGCATGGCTGTCGGCCTTGCTCTATAACAGTATCCCACCATTACTGGCGATGGCATGGATCAGCAGCGACCACCCCAATCCCCATGCGCGAGTGGCCCGCGGCCGGACACGTAGATGGCAAGGACCACCACATTGCCAAAAGCAAATTATGGAAATCAAAAAACGCCAGGACCGCTCAGATGAGCCTGCCATGTATGTACGCGTTCCTCACAGCATTCACTGTTTACGAATTGTCATGCTCCAGCCTCTGGGATTTATAGGGATCGTGACCGAACTCCCCGGGACATCCCTGTTGTACATGGCCACATATGATGCCCAGTGGTAATTGATGTAGGGAGGTGACACCCAGTCGAGCGGCACTCCCACCAGGAGCATGGAGCACACGAGCACACCAGCGAAGGCCGAAAACATCTTTGGCACCCCTGATGGATGAATGCGCAGCTGAGCTGCAGCCCATCCCAGGCTAATAGCCAATGCCAGCATCGGATACAGAAAGTACCTTATGCCGCCAGGATGAAAGTGGCGCAGGTCAGCTGGAAGCGCCAGGGAGGGCCAGCGGGGAGCGGCGATAGACGGCGCGATCAGGGCGAGCACCAGTTCACCAGCAGCAAACACCCAGAATGCCCGCAGAACGGGTGGACCCTTGATGACAGCAATCCCGCCTACAGCTACCGGAAGAATGGCGAGGAGGGCCTCAAGGCCCAGATTATGGCCGATCCCGGTGGTAAGCAGGTATGCAAGTCCGTGGGCTCCCACCAGCAGACCTATTGTCACCTGACGGGAAATGATCCGTATCAGGGCCGAAAGACTCGCGCCCAGGGCGCCGGATGAGCGCTGCTGGCCAAGGTTTAACAGAATAACCAGTGCCTGTATAGCAGTGCAGATGCTCACAACACCAAACCGGACCCGCACCCATATGGCTTTCGGCAGCAACCAGAGCCGGTATACTGCGACCAGCCACAGCAGCAAACCATATGGCCCTGTCATGCAGGAGACCCCCAGGATGGTTGCGTCCAGAGCCCAAGACCGTGCATTTCCTGGTCTGGAAGCCCACAGCACCAGAAATGCGAGGAGAGCGAGGTGCCACTGTGAGTTGGTGAGATTGATATTTGTGTCATACGCATTTGGTATGGCTATAAGCAATCCTGCCACCAGCAGGCGAACCGCCATGTTGGGAATGGCTTCCTTCATGCGGGAAGAGAGCAGGTAGGCAATTACTATTGCACCAACAGCAAGCCCCGCCAGGTTGAATATCAGTGGCACATATGACAGCGGAAAAAGAAGTGCCAGGTCAGCAATCAGCCTCGGAAAGGTAACAAGGTATGAACCGACTGGCTGGACCAGGGGTGCCAACGGCCCCAGGTTGAGCGCAGCTCCATACCACGTCCCGTCATCGGCGTAAAGCTGCGGATGAGTGATTGCGGCCGGCATGTGGGAAACAAGCAGAAGTACACCCACAAGAGTTGCCAGCAGAACGGACAACTGCTGGTGCCGTTCCACCCACGCGCCAGTCCTGGCCCAGATGCCTGTTGCCAGGCTTCCGGCCCCTCGGACAGGACCGGCTGCGCCGGGGTCGGCATGTGGTCGGGATGGGGGGAGAGCAGTCACTGGAAAAGAATGACACTTTGCGCCTGCATCAGGTAGCGCCAGCAGGAGGCGCGGCAGAATGCTCCCGATGGCCAGAGCCCACACTCAAACTACCCGCTACCTGCACTATCGCCTCCCGCACACAGCTCACCACACTTCCAGTCACACAGCGACGGCTGTAACGCCCGACATAGGGTATGCACAATGGGAGGCTATCCACGTCCCTCAGGGAGCACCACACCAGTCCTGCTTAATGCTATTGTTTGTCCACACAAGACGCAGGACTACACCTTAAAGTGCACGTCAATTGCTGTCCAGATCCAAAGGAAAACCGGGACCTCACGCTAATGCGCTTGATAGTTATCATCATATTGGCTGCGATAGAATTCCTGGCATTCCTGGTGACCATTCCAGGGTTGGCGGCGACACTCTCAGGAGGCTGGCAGATTTTCATTGGGCCCTTCCTGGTGTTTTTTCTCGCCATGAATATAGCTGCCCTACAGGAGATCGCTTCCACCAGGACAATGCAGCAAAGACTATATGGCCTCTATCGACTGAGCATCGTGCTGGCTGCGACAGCTTCAGAAGGAGAGGTCTATATTTTAAGCTGCATCGCTTCGTTTCCAAAGACTGATCCCACCCTATCTGTGCTTGTCGGTGGATCGATCATCGTGGCCGTGTTCACCGCATGCCTATTCCTGGTCTCCTGGATGTGGCAGAGAGCGGTAAAAGTGCCTTTCTCTTCCTGATGCTCCGGTTACCGGGGTCCTGTCCTCCCGTTTCGTGAGATGGGCCTGTCAATGCTGGATGCAATACATGCTAAGCTGCAGATCAAATCCTTCAGTGGCCGCATTATCAGCGCGGCCACACAGCGCAGCCGACGGCATGGTACGGTACCTTGCACTTTCACCGTGCACAATAACACTCTTCCCGGCGAACGAACGCTACTCTGCCGGGCATGCCTTGTGTCCTGTTGGCTGGCCAACCCTTCCATCTGGGTCCGCATAATGAAACTTTAACCCAGCAGTTTTCCCGCGGCGGTTCTGTCATGTACACTGCTGAGCATGCCCGGCACAGAGGATCTGTGAACTGACCTTTCTGCAGTGTAGTAGGAATTAACGGATCGGCCGGCTCAGCGACCGCGCGGCTTTCGTGATGACCCGCTGACATGGCCCTTGGGGGATGGAAAGCAAGACTATACTAACACCGTCTGGAGGTGGGCCGGGAGATATGGCACAGGCATTTTGCACCAGCTGCGGAGCGTCGATAGCCGATGGATCTGCTTTATGTACCCGGTGTGGTACGACCGTTGGCGCAGTCACCTCTATGGCAACCGTCAGCCGCCACACTGGTCCAGCCACTCGTCCCATATCCAGAACGGCCTCTCCCCTCGCGACAGTCAACCGAATGATTCTGTTCCCGATTGTGGGGGTTGTGATAGTGGTGGCCATCGTGTGGATAGTGTCGATCGCGGGGGACCTGGGGTGGAGTGTCGTGCCCACTCACACTCGTTATGGCGGTTTTTCTGCCGTTACGTGCATAACTGCCTCTGATTGCTGGGCCGTGGGGTATGACGGCAATGACAGTCCCCTGGTAAAACACTGGAATGGCCATGTGTGGAGTGCGGCGCTGTCTCCCACTCCACCCGGTTACAAGCTCACCGCAGTGACATGCGTATCGGCGTCTGCCTGCTGGGCAGTCGGCGGGGTCACCGGAGGGAACTGGACCAGCCCCTTCCCCCAAGTTTACCAGTCCAGCTTTACTCTGATAGAGCGGTGGAATGGCGCTGGCTGGAATACGGTTCCACCGGCGACAGGTAGCTTCAAGCTCTACGGAATAACGTGTGTGTCGGCCTCTGACTGCTGGGCTATGGGTGACCGTCTGGGCCATGGCTGGGCGTTGATCGAGAATGGCACCGGGCCATAAGCTGATGTTAGCGTCCCTGCCTCCCAGTGCCAGCAGTGGAATGGCAGCCAGCCCTGTCTGCAATCCGTGAAGGAGCGTGCGCTCCTATCACAACGCGTGCCAGCTGGTAGGGGTACGACGAGGAGGCGAAGAAAAGAAGCACTGCAAAGGGAACCCCAAGGAGCCGGCGATGCCCTATGGAAGGTCAAGGGCATCGGCCCCTGCTGGTGAACTGGCATCACCACTGCGGACCCTCGTCCCTGGGCGGTGCTAGGGTATACTACTATGCTTTCCACATAAGGGATGGAGAGGATATGCATTACCGCGACTCCAATGCTGTGGTGAGCATCTTCGCGTGAGAGGGACGCGAGGTATGACGGCTTTCAGCATGGTGGGGTTACTGACGATGTCGGCGGCAGGGTGTGGTAACTCCCCGTTGCCCACGCACAAGCGCGCTATCGCGCTGCCTCTTGGCTGGAGCGCGGTGGCGTCGCCTTCCGTCGCCAACGCCCGCCTCGTCGCAGTGACGTGTGTATCGCCAACTGACTGCTGGGCCGTCGGAAGTACCAGCAACAGAAAAAACAACTATGCCACACTGGTAGAACGGTGGAATGGGAGCGCCTGGAGCACTGTACCCGCACCTTCGCCATCCAGTGGGGGCCGGCTCGTCGGCGTTGCGTGTGTGTCTGCCTCTGACTGCTGGGCTGCTGGCCAGCATGGCAAGCCCATAAACTCCACCACGCTGTTAGAACGGTGGAACGGCAGCAAGTGGAGCATTGTGCCCTCGCCCTCGCCTTCCAGTGGCGGTGTTCTCTCTCGGGTGACGTGTGTGTCGGCCTCTGACTGCTGGGCCCTCGGTGGCACGCTCATGGAACAGTGGAATGGCACCAAGTGGAGCATTGTCCCCTCTCCCTTGCCCTCCGGCGCCAGCGTTCTCTCTGGCCTGACGTGTATATCAGCCTCTGAATGCTGGGCAGTCGGATACAGGATCGGCTACAACGCAGTGATAGAGCAGTGGAATGGCAGCAGATGGAGTGCCATGTCCTCTTCCTCGCCTCCCAGCACGAACGCGCTCTTCGATGTAACGTGTGTGTCTAC
>JAJZMA010000069.1:609-7111 GCA_021850405.1 bacterium | reverse complement strand
CAGGTCGCGGCGCGCCATCGGGCCCAGCGTAGTCTCGGCCATGAACGGGTCCCCCATCTTCAGCTTTGAGACAAAATGCAGGAAAGCATCCATCCACGCGTCATACACCCGCGACAGGATAAAGAAACGCTTGGCCGCGATACAGCTCTGCCCACAGTTGCCAAACCGGGAGAGTACGGCAATCTCAGCACTGCGCTCCACGTCCGCATCAGCCAGCACTATGAACGGATCAGAGCCACCGAGTTCCAGGACGGTTTTTTTTACCTGACCAGCACTCTGGGCAGCCACAATGGCACCCGCTGCCTGGCTGCCAGTGAAGGTCACTGCCGCAATGCGGGGGTCGCTGATGATGGACGAGACTATGGGTACAGAAACCCGCAATACCGAAAACAGGGATGCCGGGAATCCCGCCTCCAGAAACAGCCGCTCCATCGCAAGCGAGCAGCCAGTTACGTTCTCTGCCGGCTTGACCAGCACCGCATTGCCCGCAGCCAGGGCAGGGACGGCGGCGCGGAACACCTGCCAGAAAGGGAAATTCCAGGGCATGATCGCGAGCACAATGCCAAGCGGCAGGAACCTTGCCATGCTTCTCGATGCATCAGTAGCAATCAGTTCAGGCGCGAGAAAACCTGCAGCGTTAGCAGCATAGTAGTCACAAAGCAGGGCGCATTTCCCAATCTCGGATCTCGCCTCAGCAAGGGGCTTGCCCATTTCCTCAGTGATTAGAGCGGCCAGCTGTGGGGTTCGTTCGCGCAGCAAGCCAGCTGTATTGCGGATGACCTCCATCCGTCGCTCCACGGCTACCTCTGACCACTGGCCTGCGCTCCTTGCTGTCGCGGCAAGTGTTGCCTCGATGTCAGCCAGGCCCATAAGGGGCCACCTGCCCAGCTCCTCACCAATCGCAGGGTTAATCGAAACAAGCTCATCCACAGCCGTTCTCCTTGAATCGCCCCGGGCAGGGCAGGTGTCCGCTTTCAAAGAAAATATGTCACAGTCTTCGAGCCTGCAGGGCTCGTGGAGCAGCCGGACAACCCCAGCGTGCAGGTTTCATGCCAGTATCACAGAAAATGCAAAGTCAGCTGCCTGGCAAGGGCGCCCCCCCCAAGCTTCCACCTCCACCGGCACCGTTCATGGTCACGTGGAAGGATGTAGCCTGCCTCGGGCCGATAGCTATCTACATCGTGTACGGCTATGCCGCCCTGGTGCTGGGTCCATCCTTAATCGGCAAAAATCCACTGCTGCTCGAGGCGCTGCGCGGGAACACCGTTGCCATCATCATCGGTGCGGCATTCGCCCATGTTGGACGTGCCTCCATCCTGGCTGTACTACTGCTGCCGATTCCCTCCCTGATGGTAGCGGATCCCTTCCTGTACTGGGCCGGCTGGCGATACGGCAGACGCATTCTGATGGGCTCTGCGCCAGGCGGTTCCAAGGCGGAGAAGCGGTTTTTACAGATGGAGCATTTTTTCTCCCGCTACGGCCTCTGGACCATCTTCCTCGCCTACTTCCTTCCCCTGCCGACGGTCCTTTTCTACCTGGCTGCTGGAGAGACCCACATTCCGTTCTGGAAATTCCTGGCTGCCGATCTGGCGGGCACCCTGCTCTGGATCGGCACAAACACAGCACTTGGCTGGATTCTTGGCTCACGGGCCGTTGCTATCGCCCAGGACATCTCACGTTACAGCCTCCCGGTCACCATCGGTCTGGTAGTTGTCCTGTTTGGGTGGGCACTATGGCAATCTGATCTCACTTCGGGCAAGCCCAGGCAAGGGGGTGCATAACCTGTTACCCACACCCGCCAGCAACAGCCTCCCTTCCGGGCGGTCGCGCCTGGGACATGGGACAAGAGTGCGCCCAGGAGGATTTGAACCCCCGCACACGGATTCGTAGTCCGATGCTCTATCCGGGCTGAGCTATGGGCGCATGCTGCTGGATGAGTGTACACCTCTCCAGCAGGGAGCACCAGCCTGCAGGCTCATCTGCACCTGGTGGCCGCTCCTGCGGCCTCGCCCCTCCCATTCCGCAACGCACTCCGGAACCAGCTATCAATCCCCCAGCGCGTGCAGGATGCCGTGCAGAGGCGCCATGATGATAGAAAGTGATGAAGGAGATTAGCATGACCATGACCACCCAGACAGACAGGGCCGCTGCGCCAGACAACACTGAAATCTCGAAACTGAAGGAACTGGGACAGCAGCTTAGGGTCGACGGGATCCGCATGAGCACCAGGGCAGGCTCTGGCCATCCCACATCATCCATGTCAGCTGCTGACCTGATTGCGGTGCTTGGCGCGCGCCACCTCCGCTATGACTGGAAAAAACCGGACAACCCAGCCAATGACCACCTGATCTTTTCCAAGGGACACGCGTCGCCACTGCTGTACGCTTTCTACCGCGCTGCTGGTGCCATCGACCAGGACGAAATGATGAAATACCGTACCTTTGGTTGCCGGCTGGAAGGGCACCCTACTCCAGCAATCCCATGGGTAGACGTAGCCACCGGGTCCCTGGGCCAGGGATTGCCCATTGCAGTGGGCGTGGCCCTGGCAGGCAAACGGCTGGACCGGCTGCCATACCGTGTCTGGGTCCTCTGTGGTGACAGCGAGCTGGCAGAGGGCTCCATCTGGGAAGCACTGGACAAGGCCGGCCACTACCAGCTGGACAATCTGATCGTACTGTTTGATGTGAACCGCCTGGGCCAGCGCGGCGAAACCGAGTTCGGCTGGGATACCGGGATCTACAAGGAGCGCGTCGAAGCATTTGGTTGTCGCGCAATTGTGATCGATGGACATGATGTCGCTTCCATAGACCGCGCCATGACAGAAGCCGCCAGCACGAAGGATCGACCGACGGTCATCATTGCAAAGACGGTAAAGGGCAAGGGATTTGCAGAGATTGAGGACAAGGATGGATGGCACGGCAAACCATTGCCCCCCGAGATGGCAGAGCGGGCCATAAAGGAGCTTGGCGGAGTACGCAACCTGCAGATGGAAGTTCACCTTCCGGCAGTGGAACCACCAGCAGCCGGAGCAGCCAGGCCTGCAGGTAGAGCTGAAGAGCCAGCTGTACAACTGCCGGAATACAAGCGTGGAGAGAAAGTGGCCACACGACTTGCATACGGGGAAGCGCTGCGAGCAATCGGGGTGAGGCACAAGATAGTCGCAATGGATGGAGAAGTAAGCAACTCAACATATGCTGACCTCTTCAAGCAGGCTTATCCGGACCGTTTTTTCGAAATGTTTATTGCTGAGCAGCAGCTTGTCGCCACGGCAGTGGGGATGAGCGTACGCGGATACATACCGTTTGCATCTACATTTGCCGCCTTCTTCTCGCGTGCATATGACTTTATCCGCATGGCCTCGATTTCGGAGGCCAATATACGCCTGGTGGGGAGTCATGCTGGTGTAGAGATCGGGGCAGATGGCCCTTCTCAGATGGCACTTGAGGACCTGGCAGCGATGCGTGCGGTGCGGGGATCAACTGTGCTGTATCCGTCCGATGCCACTTCGACTGGAAAGCTGGTAGAGGAGATGGCAAAGCAGGAAGGCATCGTATACATGCGTACTACGAGGGGTGCCTATCCTGTAATTTACCCTGCATCGGAAGCATTTCCCATAGGAGGATCCAAACTGCTTGCTCACCATGCAGATGACAGGGTCACAATTATTGCAGCAGGGGTTACGGTACATCTGGCGCTGGATGCCGTAAGTGTGCTTGAGAAGGAAGGAATCAACTGTCGCCTGATCGACCTCTACTCGGTCAAGCCCGTGGATCTCGCAGCCCTGAAAGAGGCACGGAAGGCTACAGAAGGCAGGTTTGTGATCGTCGAAGATCACTATCCCCAGGGCGGACTTGCTGCAAGCGTCCTGGAGGCGCTTGCGCCGCTGGGCGAGACAATCCAGTTAAGGCATCTGGCCGTAGACGGGCTCCCAGGTTCAGGGTCCTCTGAGGAGCTGCTGGATGCAGCGGGGATCAGCAGCCGGCATATCGTTTCTGCGGCACGGGAGCTCGCGCTCCGCTGACCAGAGTGTCATGTTCCCGTCATGGCAATGTGAATCCACCAGCACTTGCGTTTTTACATGAAAAGGAGACCATATATGAGTAGCCGTTTAGCACAGCTTGCCAACTACGGCCAGAGCGTGTGGCTGGACTTTATCAGCAGGGAGCTGGTGCAATCCGGCAGGCTTGCTGAGATGATCAGGGACGACAATGTCACTGGCCTCACCAGTAACCCGACAATTTTTGAGAAGGCGATCCGCCATGGCGATGCCTACGACGAAGACATCCGGAGTGCGATAGCCCGGAACGTGCGCGCAGCAGAAGAGCTGTTCCTCGAAATAGCAACTGCTGACATAAAAAGTGCTGCTCACGCCCTTTTTCCGGTTCACGAAGCGACTGGTGGCAGGGACGGATTTGCCAGCCTGGAAGTTTCTCCAGCCCTGTCACACGACACCAGCGGCACGATCGCAATGGCAAGGGAACTGTGGAAGAGGGTGGATGCCCCTAACCTTATGATCAAGGTGCCAGCTACTCCAGAGGGGATACCTGCCATCCAGGAGCTGATCGCTTCTGGAATCAACGTTAACGTGACCCTTATCTTCAGCCTTGCCGCATACCGGGCTGTCACTGATGCCTACATAACAGGTCTGGAGCAGCGTCAGCGCAAGGGGCTTGGTCTGGACGTGCATTCGGTCGCGTCTTTTTTCGTAAGCCGGATTGACACCGCGGTAGACAAACTCCTGGAGGCAAGTAGCGATAACACCGCGGCCAGTGCACTTATGGGAAAGGCTGCAATTGCAAATGCCCGCCTGGCCTACAACGCCTTCCAGGAGGTGTTTGAGAATGGCGAGCGTTTTGCCAAACTAAGAAAAGCTGGTGCGCATGTGCAGCGGCCGCTCTGGGCGAGCACGAGTGCCAAGAACCCGAAGTATCGCGACGTTGTCTATGCAGAAGCTCTCATTGCACCCAATACAGTCGACACCATGCCACCCGAGACAATTGAGGCGTTTCTGGACCATGGAATTGCAGAGGAGTCTACTGCTACAAGAGACATTGAGGATGCACGGCACACTCTGGAGGGGCTGGCGGGTCTTGGAATTGACTTTGACCAGGTGACGGCCAACCTGCTTGCCGCCGGAATTGATTCGTTTGCTGCCTCATACATCTCTCTTCTTGAGGCAATTGCGGACAAGGTGGACGCCGCCGGCCCGAGATTCAGCGCACGGCAATCCATCCAGGCCGGCGCCAGTGCCAGGGCGCTGGAGGATGCCACCAGATCCATAAATACCCTGATTGCCACCAGAAAGCTATGGGCCAGGGATCCATCGCTGTGGACCACTGACGCTGCGGCATCCCGGGTGATCACCAACCGGCTGGGATGGCTGGACGTTGCAGCCGAAATGCAGGATCATCAGCACCGGCTGTCAGCCATGGCAGACTCGGCTCGCCGGGCTGGCTACACCGACTGTCTTCTGCTTGGCATGGGCGGGAGCAGTCTGTGCCCAGAGGTATTTGCCTCGGTGTTTGCAGCAAAGGACGATTTCCTCAACCTTCATGTCCTTGATACCACCGATCCTGCATCGATACTGGCGATGGAGAAAAAGCTGTCTCTCGAAAAGACCCTTTTTGTAGTGTCAAGCAAAAGCGGGGGCACGGTTGAGACCCTCTCCCACTTTGCGTACTTCTGGGACAAGGTGTCCTCCCTAAACAAGCAACCTGGCGATCAGTTCATAGCCGTTACCGATGGAGGCAGTCCGCTCGCCGCTCTTGCGGCTGACCACGATTTCCGCGACATCTTCGCCAACCCTTCCGACATTGGTGGCAGATACTCAGCCCTGTCATTTTTTGGCCTGGTACCTGCCAGCCTTATGGGTATGGACGTTCCTCAACTGCTCGAAAAGGCGAGAGAGATGCAGGTAGCGTGCATGGCTGGAAATCCAGGTGCCTATAACCCTGGCTTTGCACTCGGAACTGCACTTGGGATACTGTACCGATCGGGCAGGGACAAGGTGACCATTATTACCAGTCCCCGGCTCGCCTCCTTTGGCCTTTGGGCTGAACAGCTAATAGCTGAATCCACCGGGAAGGAAGGCAAGGGTCTTGTTCCGGTAGCCGGCGAGCAGCTGGGCGCACCAGATAAGTATGGCGAGGACCGGGTGTTCATCTCGATAGAGCTGGACGAACGCAGCGAGGCCGGTGCGCAGCTTGATGCACTCTCCAGCGCTGGACACCCAGTAATCCGTTTGCGGCTGCGCGACAGCTATGACCTGGGAGCTGAGTTTTTTAGATGGGAATTTGCGACAGCAATTGCTGCGACACACCTTGGCATAGATCCGTTTGACGAGCCTAATGTCCAGGAATCCAAGGACAATACCAGAAAGCTCCTTTTGCAATATGAGAAGGAAGGCAAGATTTCGCCTACTGACGCTACCCCCACCCATAAAAACCCGGAGGCAGTAGCGAGGGCAATAGAGGAATTCCTGGAAAACGCATCCCCACCACAG
>JAJZMA010000069.1:0-599 GCA_021850405.1 bacterium | reverse complement strand
TAGCCCTTATGGCCTACGTGGCACCAACCAGCAAAAGCGAGAGAGCCCTTGCAGAACTACAGGTTGCTGTCCGTGACCGGTGGCACACTGCTACTACGACAGGATTCGGGCCACGCTTCCTGCACAGCACTGGCCAGCTCCACAAAGGTGGGCCGCCTACCGGACTGTACATACAGTTCACGCAGAAGGACACGGCGGACGTGGTAATTCCAGGCCAGAAGTTCAGTTTTTCAGTTCTGAAGGAGGCCCAGGCCACCGGTGACCTGACGGCGCTCAGAGACCACGGGCGTCAGGCGCTGCACATAGTTCTGGGTCCTGACCCAGAACAGGAGCTGGAGCACATTCCGCAGGAGCTGGAGCGGATACCGGTCGCACATTGAAACCGGGGATCGGGGTACACTACGTCACTGCCAACAGTCAGGTGAAGACCCATCTGGGCCGTCGCCATGGCTGCGTGCGAGCCCGGAACAGGTTCAGATGAAGCCAGATCAGGGATGACAACGAGTAACAGGAAATGACAGACACAGGCCAACAGCCAGAGCAGGCAACTGTAACCATAGGGGACGGCGTACAGGCAACTGTTCCCGAACCCTGCATTC
>JAJZMA010000214.1:479-7157 GCA_021850405.1 bacterium | reverse complement strand
GCAAAAGGGGAAGTGGGGCTGGACCACTACGAGGTGACGCAATACCGGGGATGGTACAACCACATTACGATGTCGATGATGGCGCTGGCATTTCTCAAGCAGGTGCAGTGGAAATGGGGAAAAAAAAGCACCCGCCAGCGTTCCCGAGATACGGGAGTTGCTCCGCGCCGTTCTCCCCGCGACAGAGTGGACTGTGGACACAGCTATTGCGTGGCTTCTCCATCAACAGCAGCGTAAGGCGGTTGCGACAGCTTCCCACCGCAAACGATGGCTTCAGGACCACCCCGGAGGACCGCCATAACCGTCGCTGTAGTACTAGATGGGACGCGCCTTTGGTTACTGCCCCCGTCACCCCGGAGAGCGGGGATACATGAACCTCCCTGAGATGCCGACAACCGTCGGCGCATGTTCTCTCATAGAGCGAGATTCGCACCTAGTGGAGCTGGGTGAAAGTTCGTGACCCATGTCAGGCCGCCAGCGGTTCGCCGGTGTAGGTCCAGCGGTAGGGGTGAGCAAAAGTGAGATTGTGGGTCTTTATGAACATATGGATCTGTGCTTCCAGGCAGTCCAGTGAGGTAAAGTCGCCACGCCGGAGAAGGCGTTTGGTGAGGGTGGCAAACCACATCTCAACCTGGTTAAGCCAGCTGGCGTAGAAGGGCAGGAAGTGCATTTCGAGCCGACCAGGATGGGCCTCCTGCCAGGCAGCAACTTCCTTCCCCCTGTGTGTATTCAGGTTGTCTGCGACAACGTGAATAACCTGGCCGGAAGGTACTTCTGCATCGAGGTAGTCAAGGAAGTCGACAAAGACTGTGGCAGGGCGATTTGGTGTGACCAGTCCTATGACCCTTCCAGTGGCAACCTCGAAGCCTGCCGTAAGACAGCGTGTGCCGTGGCGAATGTACTCAACTTCTCTCTTTGACAGTTCTCCGGGCTTGCGCAAGGGAAGGTCGGGATAGCGACGCTGGAGAGCCTGTATAGAGGTTTTCTCATCAACGCACCAGACAGGACCATTGGAGGGAGGGTTGAGATAGAGGTCGATAATGGGGTGCATTTTCTCTGCAAAGAGGGGATCGCTGGAGCGTTTCCAGTAGTCACAGCGATGAGGTTTGATAGATGCCCTGGCAAGGATACGGGCAACAGAGCGTGCGCTCAGGGACACAACCTCTCCAGTAGTTACCATCCGGGAGGCAAGGAGACGGGAACTCCACTCGGTCACGCCAGGAAAGCCATTCTCTTCGGGCCGGCTACAGGCAAGTGCAATTACGCAACAGCGTTGTTCCGGGGTGATGGTCCGGGGGCGACCCGTACGGGGAGCATCGTCCAGGCCGTCCATCCCTTTGGCTGCCCAGCGACGGGTCCACTTGCGCACCGTAGCCGGGCGGCACTGTAGCTGTCTGGATATAGCACGAAGGGGCACCCCATCCGCAGCGAGAAGGATGATCTGGGCGCGAAGAGAGGCTCGCTGCGTGCTGGTGGGCAGGCGAACAGCTTTGGCAAGGTGGAGGGTATCTGCACTGGAGAGAGTGAGCGTGGAAGAATGCATGGCAGAGTGCTCGTATGAGGGTTGATGATTATGAGCATCATAAGTAACCCTGTAATTCTGGAGGGATCCCTGTAATGACGATCCCGGAAAGCACCAAAAGCTCCCTGCAGTACAAACTGGTGACGCGGCAACGGGAACGGTGGCCCCAGCTTGAGGGGATTACGGTTCGCTACCGCGGCAACCTTGCCTATGTCGATGGGAAAATGGCTGACGGAGATGTGATCCCTCTGTGCCGCCTGCGCTATGGGGGCGACGCTGCCTACTTCGGCTTTGCGATCTATCTGGAGAGCAAGGAAGGATATGAAGACTCGATCCTGCCAACTGGCAGCTTCGAAGCGACCCCTGCAGAGGCGCTTGACTGTGCCTGCGGGCTCTACCTCGGCGACCCCACCGCTTGGGTCACGAATTAACGCCCAGCTCCACTAGCTGGCCGCCTCGCGACAGGAGCAAGGCATCGCTCAGTTCCTTGGCCGTAGTTTCGGCTGTTCAAAATTCGCTTTCGATGTCGGAGCGGATCAGCGAGAATAGGGTCATGTCTAAACGCGTTTCCCCGGAAGGGTAGAAGTTCCTGAGCAGACCCTCGCGCAAAAATCCGGCACCTTCAAGAACCTTGGTGGAGGCTGTGTTAAGTGGATCTACCAGGGCTTCTATCCGGTATATCCCATGGATGCGCAAGGCCCATCGAGTAATTAGTTTCACCGCATCCAGGGCATGGCCCTGGCGCCGATGGCTGGCGACAGTCCAGTATCCGAGTCCGACTATTCCGAGCTGTTGCCGATGGAAGAGTCCGACGTACCCGGTAGCTTTATTGTTGCTGTTTTCAGCAACCACCAAGCTAAGACCTTCCCCTGAAGAGAATCGGCTCCATTGGCGTTCTATGAACGCTCGACCTTCCTTGTCTGAGAAAACGCCAGGCAGAGATGTTCCGTAGGCAATACTCGGATCGCAACTGGCCTCGTGAACGGAGGGCAAATCTTCGAAGGTCCATGCCCGAACACAAGTGTGGCCGTCAGTCAAGTGCGGGGAGTTGGGAATGAGACCAATTCGATAGACAGGCTCCATGAATCTATTATCATATGTCTCCCGCGGGATTGTGGGCCCGAAAGTGGTGCCTTCTGCGCCTACTATGGCACTGCGGTGACGCTGCTGGTAGCGTGCGAGACAACACTAGTGATGAGGGGAAATAGGGGAATGAGTGGCGCTGCGCACCAGGAGGTGCAACATTTGGAGCAGGCTGTCACAGAGCCGGTCTGAGAACGCACCTCCGGGCTCTTCTGTCTACAGATACGCGGTCACCCACCGTCGCCACATGTTGGCCCCCTGGCAGTAAGCGTGGCAATTGGCGGCATTGGGTTTTGATGGAGGGTGAGTATCACTGGACACCGCATTTGTACCCGTATCAGGTACTACCTATGGTTGAGTGCCGTGCTCTATCAGTGTGACGCCATTGGCGTCAGTGTTGACGGCCATTCCAACAGCCCAGCAGTCTGAGGCCGACACACACGTCACGCTGGAGATCTGGTTGTTGACGGATGGAGATGGCGAGGACATGACACTCCATGTGCTGCCATTCCACTCCTCTAGCAGCGGGCCACTGTTCGTTCCATTTCCTACAGCCCAGCAGTCTGAGGTCGACGCACATGTCACACCAGAGAGAGCGCTGGCGTCGGAGAGAGAGGAAGAGGGAACCACACTCCAGGCACTGCCATTCCACTGCTCACTCAGCGCGAGGGCGCTGCTGCCGCTCTCTCCTACAGCCCAGCAGTCAGAGGACAACACACATGTAACACTGTAGAGCATGCTGCCTCTGGAAGGCGAAGGCGAGGGCGCTACAGTCCACCGACTGCCATTCCAGTGCTCTGTCAGGGTATGGCTGCTCTGGTAGTTGGAGCCGGAGGGCAATGACTCTCCGACTGCCCAGCAATTGGCGACCGACGCACAGGCCACACCGTTGAGTTGGTCCACGCTGGAGGTGGGGGGAGATGCCACCCCTTTCCACGTGCTGCCATTCCATTGCTCAATCAGTGCATGCCTGTCGTTGTGTCCGATGGCCCAGCAGTCGGACGCCAACACACAGGTCACGCTGTAGAGCGAATAGGGGTCGCTGCTGGAAGGCGAAGGATAGGTCAGCACACTCCACGTATCGCCATTCCAGTGCTCCACCAGCGTGTCATTGCCGGTATTTCCAACAGCCCAGCAGTCAGGGGCCGATACACACGTTACGCTGTAGAGCTTGCTGATGCCAGAAAGGGAGGGAGCAGCCAGGATATTCCACGCACTTCCGTTCCATTGCTCTATCAGTGTGGCGCCTCTAGCGTCTACACTTCCAACAGCCCAGCAGTCCGTGGTCGACACACATGTCACGCTTGAGAGCCGTCCGGCAGAAGACCTGGACCGCGATGGCACGACGCTCCACTCCAGAGGCGCGTGCAGCCCGGACGTTGGCGTTGGCCGTGGTGTTAGTGTGGGCGTTGATGTGGTCGTGGTTGTTCCACCGCATCCCGCGAGGGTTGCTGCGGCTATGGCAGTAAAGAGCAGGGCGAGCTTCATTGCAGTCCCCCGTTGATCATAGCCGAACTTCCGCAAAGAATTTGAGTTCCGCTGAACGTGAAACGGCTGTCTCGTTCTGGCTACGCGAGAGCTGAGGAGAGCGAGAGGGCAGCGAGCGCCTGGGCCTGTAGTGGGGTCGGGGTAGCCACAATGTCAAAGGGGATGGTGCTGGTCTGTTGGGAGGTTACTGTGTTGCGTGTCAGGGTTGCCAGCTCTGAAAGCAGGGTGCGAAAGCTGTGTACTGGCTGGTCACCACTCCTGCGGGCAGGGGATGGCTGCCGGTCTGCTGTCACGGGACTGACGCTGGGGGTGGGATCCTCATCCTTGTATGTCATCGGGGCCCAGCACCGCTCCAGCTCCCACTGGACGTAGTAGGCCAGCATGCACAGGAACAGGTGGGTTTTTACCCGCGTATCGGAGTAGTGATGTACCGGCCTGACCTGCAGATCTACCGACTTGAAGTGCCGAAAGGCTTGCTCGACGTACTGCAGCTTCTTGTACGTACGCACTACATCGGCGGCTCCCATCGTCTCTCTGGATACAGAGGTCCGTAGCGCGTAGATGCCATCCAGTGCGTTTGCCCGTGAGATCTCGTCTGCCTTTCTCGTCACTGTCAGTGTCGTGTCCGTAATGACAACGTCAAAGAATTTACCTGCCTTGCGGGCATTGATGACCTTGCCCACTGCCACCCCTATGGCATCCTTGCCTGCAAGCGTCCCCTTCTGCACGCGAAGGGTAACTTTGGCCAGAAGCTCTTCCGTCGCCACCAGCAGCTCCTCCCTGCTTACCGTCAGCCGTGGCCTCAGGTACTCATTGCGCACCAGAATGATCCGCTCCCCAGGATAGGCATCACTCTGGATCTCGCCTATCTCCTTTTCATCAAACAGGGAGAGCTGAAAGGCTCCCTTCACCTCAAGGTCACTGATCTGTGCATGGCGAAGGGCAGTGATCCACGAGATCCCCTCGTTCTCCCTTGTGCCCAGCTCCTCGTCGATGAGCTTGCCCGTAATCATCCCCCTGTCTCCCACCACAATTACTTCTTTGAGCCCAAACTTCTTCCTGAGCTTCTCTATCTGACCACTGACAGTTGTGCTGTCGGAGGTATTGCCCTCAAACACCTCCACCGCCACAGGCCGCCCTTCCACATCTGTCAACAGCCCGTACTCAATCTGGGTCTTCCCCCGCTTTTTATCCCGGCTGTACCCCCACGTTGCCAGGGGACAGTGGGTTCCCTCCATATAGCTGGAAGAAAGGTCATAGAGAACAAGAGAGCCGTTTGCAAGATGCTTTTTTGCCAAAGCCTTTTCAACCTTGCCCTGCCGTTCACCCATCCAGTCCATCGCCCGGTACAGCTCATCCTCTGTCGCACCCTCCACGTCCAGGAGCGCCCCGAGGGTTGTCTGCGAGAGGGTTCTTGTCATGGCGAGTTTGGAGCTCGGAGAGAGAAGCCGGGATGCAATCATTGCCACTCCCAGATTGCGCATCCTCGAGGGGGTCCGGTCGAGCATTCTCTCTATGCCCAGAGTCCGAAGCGTGCCCAGGACAGCAACCACGTTGCCATGGGGCAGGGAGCGGGTAATCTGCCAGTCAGATGCAGGAACAAATGATTCACCTGCAAGGCTGCGGCGAACCAGCTCGATGGTGTGTGGGGGCAGATGAGAGATATTGCCGACGGTTTCGTTCTTGACCTTGCCATCCTCGCGGTAGGTGCGTCGCAGGAGGGTGGTAACGTAGGTCTTGCCCTTGTAACTGCGTTTACTGACTGCAACGTGAATCGGGAATGAGCGAACCGGCATAAGTCAATTGTAGCACATTTTCCTGTCCTGGTGTGGTCACGTTCTGTCTACATTTGGCAAAATTTTCACGTTCGCTCAAATACAAAAACCTTGCGGAAGTTCGGTCGTAGGCGGCTCCGGTGGGCATAATTTATTCCAGGGACCATCAGAGGCGTGCTGGCACGAGCACCCCACCCAGCTTCTTTTCCAGGTTCCATGCTGGTCAGTCACCGGTGGCAGGTACACTCTCGGGGTAAGCAGGGTGTTCCCTTGCAGCCTGTAATCCCTGTGTGGGCGGCCAGCTGCCTGACGGATCGTTCCTTACGAGAGGGCCCTTTCCGATCCGGCTGAATTCGATCGTATACCACGTTCGCCGCTGCGCTGCTGCTGCCGGCGCCGCAATTCCTCTAACAGCGCATTTAGCTGTGCCTGACTTTTCCTGCCCATCTCCTCTACTTCCCCATGGCTAAGTTGTTCTGGTGCGAGAAGGGGATCTGGGACCCTGACCAGAGGATTCCTGACCTGAGCTGCCTTGCGATACCAGGGTATCTCCTGCATGAAGGGACCTTGAAGCTGCCCTGGGTACAGCTTGACCAGTATTCCTCTTATGGAGTTGCATTTCAGGAACTTCTGGAGCTGGACCGCATTCCCTTCCACCCGGATACTGGCGTGGCCAGGATCCCATCCGTAGCCTATAAGCAGAGGCACAGCGTGTGGTGGAGTGAGCCCACTCGAAAAGGGCAGCCCATGCTCTTTGGCATACTCTCTAGCCCGGGAGATAAAGTTCTCCGACCAGCTCATGGTAAGTGG
>JAJZMA010000214.1:0-469 GCA_021850405.1 bacterium | reverse complement strand
GCGTCCACCGGTGAACAAGCGTGAACTTTGTGCCCAGGAGATAGGCCCGCTCTACGGGCAGAAGGCTGTCCGCAAGCAGGGTGCGGGCGTCTGCAATGGCTGCCTCTACCCTGGCACTGTCTGGGGCTTTGGCTCCGGGTTCTGCTTGACGCAAGGATTTGAGGGCTGACCTGTACTGGGTCTGGGTGACAGGGTCACCAGGTTTCCCAAGCGCCTGTTGCCACTTGAGCATTCGCTTCCGTACTGTCGCCAGTTTTCCCTGGTCAACCAGCTGCTGTGCATCCCAGCCAAGCCAGTGCTCGCGCTCCAGTATCCTGGGATCGCTCTCCCACCATGTTATGCCCATCTCAAAACCCCCTGTTCTTTCCTGGCCAGGGCTGCTTCCGGCAGGAGAGATCTACCGCGACTCATGGAGAACCCAGTACAGGTTGTCCCCCTTTTTGCCGATCCTTCCGGCTGACTCTACCAA
>JAJZMA010000013.1 GCA_021850405.1 bacterium | reverse complement strand
GTCTTCGATGAGCCCGCCCGGCCGGTAGTGCAGGAGCCGGGAGGAATCCCTCTCTTCGAGCGGTTGCTGCGCTATACGACCTGCAGGCAAATCATAGTCGTAGGAGTCCATGCTCCAGATGTCCTTTGGAGTTGAGGTGGCTACCTCCTCACATGATCCTGGCTGTCCGCTCACAATGGTTTGTTCGTGGTTCAAGCTGCGATGTGTACCTGTGTGTGGACCATATGCCGACCTTTGCCTGCCTTGCATTGATATGGCAGGTTTAACCTGGGCAAACAAACTTCTTTCCTGCCAGTGCAGTCATTAGAGGTCTTTCTGCACATTCCAGCCAGTAGCCCTGCTGCGCATACCATTGATCTACCTGTCACTTGTGGGTGTGCTTTCCAGCGGAAGTACCAGCTCTTCAGGGAACACAGCTCTGCTAGTTGGCAATCCGAGCAGTTCGAATGCAGCGGCGGTGGGCACCCTGCCCCTTGGCGTCCTGGCAATCAGCCCAAGTCTCAGCAGGTACGGCTCGATCACGTCCTCCAGCGTTTCTGTTTCTTCCTGCAGGCTGGCTGCCATGGTACCCAGCCCAGTGGGTTTGCCTGCAAAGGTCTGGCACAGAAGCTGGAGGACGCGCCTGTCAGAACCGTCCAGACCATGTTTATCAATTCCAAGCACTGCGAGGCATTCTTCGACTATGTCAGCCGATATAGTCGAAGCCGACTGAACCTGGGCAAAATCGCGGGCCCGGCGCAGCAGCCGGTTGGCTATTCGTGGGGTTCCACGCGATCTGGCTGCCAGGAGAGGGGCTGCATCCTCCTGGATGGGCACGCCCAGTATCGACGCAGAGCGGTAGATGATCTTGCATAAATCCTCTGGGCTGTAAAAGTCAACCCTGAACGTCAGTCCGAAACGGTCCCGAAGGGCATTGCCCAGGGCCCCTGCCCGCGTTGTGGCAGCAACCAGGGTGAAATGGTTCAGGGAAAGCCGCATTGCCTGTGCACCAACACCTTTGCCAGCTACCCAGTCAAAGGCGAAATCCTCCATCGCTGGGTAGAGCGCCTCCTCAATGGGTCGTGACAGGCGGTGGACCTCGTCAATGAAGAGAACGTCACGTGGCTCAAGGCCAGTCAGTAGCGACCCCAGCATTCCCTGATGATCTATGGCAGGCCCACTGGTTGTCCTGAGTCCTCCACCCATTTCAGCAGCTACTATCTGCGCGAGTGTAGTCTTGCCAAGCCCAGGTGGGCCGTACAGCAGTATATGGTCGACTGCATCTCCTCGCGCGCGCGCGGCCTGCATGGCGATTGTGAGCTGCTGCCGGATGCTCTCCTGCCCCACAAATTCGTTGAGTACACGTGGCCGTACTTCCTGCTCCAGTCTTTCCTCCTCGGAACTGGCATAGCGTGTCAGCAGGGTCTCTTCACTCATGGGAGCGTGTTCCTGCCGTCTTCGTGCCCAGGGCGCCTATGCTCTCCCGATGGCCCGTGGGCCGGTCCAGATAGCGCAGCGCCAGCCTTACAATCTCTTCAAGCTTTCGGCTTGCGCTGTCCTCACCACCAGAGGTTGCATCCAGTGCCTCGCGTGCATCAGCATCGGGGAATCCCATGGCGGTCAGTGTTGTGAGAGCTGTCAGGCGAAGGTCAGATGGCGGGCCCAGGGCTGTCCCTGCATCCAGCAGGTCGTTGCTCTTTTCCCTGAGCTCCAGTATGATGCGCTGTGCCGTTTTCTTCCCTATTCCAGGAGCCCGGGCGAGTGCATCTACATTACCGAGGCGGATAGCTGTGATCAGGTCGGAAAACGGCATGGACCCTGCCAGTGCGAGCGCTGCTCTGGGTCCTACCCGGTCTACAGTAATGAGCAACCGGAAAAGCCGCAGTTCATCCCGCGAGCCAAAGCCATAAAGGCGTATGCCGTCATCGCTGACAGCAGTGTGGATGAAGAGCGTCCTTTCCTGTCCGATACTCACAGATTTTTTATCGGTTCCCCCCTGCGCCTGCGCCCAGGTTGCTGGAGCACACGTGACCTCATATCCCACTCCTCCGGTTGACACAAGCAGCAGGCCCGGTTCAGGCCCGGTGACAGTGCCTGTCAGCATGCCTATCATTGTGCAGCTCCTGCCGGCGATGGATGTGCAGCTTTGCCATGGAGGCTCGTCATAGTGGCAAGTCTGGAGCGGAAGTGGTGGCATATGGCAATGGCACAGGCATCAAAGAGGTCATCTTCTCCTGCAATGCCGTCTGGTCCGAGGAGCATTTTTACCATCCGTGTGACCTGGGGTTTTGGTGCACCGCCCCAGCCAGCGATAGATTCCTTTACCTGCATCGGAGTGTACTCGGCAACTGGGAGGCTAGTGGCACCAGCTGCGGCAAGAACTGCTCCTCGCCCCTGTGCGACACGCATGGCGGTAGTCTGGTTTTTGGCAAAGAACAACTGCTCAATTGCAACTGAATCGGGCGTCCACTCCGAAATTACCTTCTGGGCGCGGGAGTAGATTCCGAACAGACGACTGCTGTCGGGCTGATTGGCGTCAGTTTCATAGCATTCTGCCCAACAGAGACTAAGGCTGCCCGGGGAGCCCTCAACTACAGCCATCCCAGTTCGTGCTATGCCCGGGTCAATGCCGAGTATGCGCTGTTGCAAGTTACCCTACCGCATCAAACATGGTGTCGGGAATGTCAGCATTTGCATACACAGCCTGAACATCGTCCAGCTCTTCGAGATTCTCGAGCAGGCGCAGCACAGGGCCAGACTGCTTTTCATCGAGAGCGACCGTTGTCTTTGGAATCATCTCGATTCCAGCGCTCGTCACTGCACACCCGCGTGCTTCAATGTTTTTTCGCGCTTCCTCTACATGTGCTGGTGAGGTAATTACCTTGACCTCATCCTGCTCGACAACCACATCCCCCTCTTCCCCGAGGTCTACCTCTCCTACCAGTTCCAGTGCCAGGTCGTCGGGGTCCCGCTCCCTGGGATCTATGCTGACGATGCCACGCTGGTCGAACAACCATCCGACACTGTTGGTCTCGCCAAGAGAGCCTCCAGATCGCGTGAACAGGTTGCGCACCGCTGCCACCGTCCGGTTCCGGTTGTCGGTCAGTACATCCACCAGGACTGCAACCCCGTGGGGGCCATATCCCTCATACCGGATCTCCTCCAGGCGGGTACCTTCCTTCCCACCAACCCCCCTCTGGATGGCACGCTCAATGTTGTCAGCTGGCATATTGACATCCTTTGCCTTCTGTATTGCCAGCCGCAAACGGAAGTTACCGGTAGGGTCTCCCCCACCCTCGCGGGCGGCAACAGTAAGCTCGATTGCCACCTTGGTGAAGATCTGGCCCCGCTTGGCATCTACGATGGCTTTTTTGTGCTTGATGCCTGCCCACTTGCTGTGTCCGGACATTGGAACCTCTTTCCCGGCGAACGGATGTTTTTATCTTACCAACCTGGCAACGGAAGCGTCACCCTTGTAACAGGTAGCTCTCCCCCTTGACAACAGGGTACAAATGGATATCCTAATAGTTGTTTACAGGTTCTGCCACACGGAGGTATGAGTACAGTACATGAATACCGTCTGGCAACTTTTCCGGCAAGGTCGAGCTGAGTAGGCGGCCCGGGTAGTTCAGCGGATGTCCCTGACAGCTGACGCAACTTCAGCCGGAGTACCGGCATTAGTGCAAGAATGAGGCGCACTGGACAGGGCGGCGTAGGGAAACTGCCTGGCGGGGCTTGCTAGCCCAGCGTCCGGGTTATGGGGACGCAGGTAACAACCGGCTAATCCGCCGGTCGCCGAAGATACTCGGCCTACAAGGGATGGTCAAGATACCATCCCTTTTTTTTGCCCTGTTCTCCCTGCCCCTGCCGTCTCGGCGGGCATACACCCATCTGCCAGTGGCGTCTTTACCAGAGCATTTGGTATCAGGTGTCTCGCGGGCCGGCGGTCTTTAGAGGTAACTGCAGGGGTTGGGCGTCTAGCCCACCCCTGCGATGCCAACTACAGGCATATTGAGCCATTGCCCGGCCATGGAGCCGTAGTAGGAAGATGCTCCAAAACCAAATACTGCACCAGCTCCGGTTGCTTCCCAGAAGCCCTGCGATCCTGTGCTGGCAGCAATGCCTACTACAGGACTGGTCAGATGGATACCCGCCAGGGTGGCGCCACCTGTTGCGTCCCCAAAGGCGTACACCCCACCTGCGGCAGTGATGAGCCAGTAGCCCTTTCCATCTGGAGTTGCCGCCATGCCTACAACCGGACTGGTCAGATGCGTACCACCCAGGGAGCCGTAGCCAGCTGCATCTCCAAACGGGAAGATCCCTCCATCTGCAGCTACCAGCCAGTAGCCCCTGCCATCCGGGGTTGCCGCCATGCCCACTACGGGTGCATTGAGATGGGATCCACCCATGGAGCCGTAGCCAGCTGCATCTCCAAACGGAAAGATTCCCCCATCTGCTGCTACCAGCCAGTAGCCCCTGCCATCCGGGGTTGCCGCCATACCCACTACGGGCTTATTGAGATGGGATCCACCCATGGAGCCGTAGCCAGCTGCATCTCCAAACGGGAAGATCCCTCCATCTGCAGCTACCAGCCAGTAGCCTTTGCCATCTGCGGTAGACGCCATACCCACTACGGGCTTATTGAGATGGGATCCACCCATGGAGCCGTAGCCAGCTGCATCTCCAAACGGGAACACTCCTCCATCTGCAGCTACCAGCCAGTAGCCTTTGGTAGCAGTAGTGGTTGGAAGAGTCGAAGGTGCCGGGGAAACCGTGAGTGTGGCAGTTGCTGTCGCAGCAGCATAGATGCCATCCCCGGAGTAGGCAGCTGTAATGGTGTCGGTGCCGGAGGGGAGGTCTGCTGTCCCAGAGCAGGTGGTTGCTGGCAGCCATGCAGTGCAGAGCGATGTACCACCTGAATAGAAGGCCACATGGCCGGTTGCAGATGATGGCAGGCCAGAT
This sequence comes from bacterium, assembly GCA_021850405.1. Taxonomy (GTDB): domain Bacteria; phylum Chloroflexota; class Dormibacteria; order Aeolococcales; family Aeolococcaceae; genus JAJZMA01. Next base: position 2,473 of record JAJZMA010000013.1, on the reverse strand, counting down.
GTGGAAAACAGCACCTTTCCTCCCGACACTACTGGAGATGGACTGGCGTAGGCCAGCAGGTTCACTGCTGTCAGTGCAGCTGTCTCAGTGAGGTTCCCGGATGAGGTGACATAGGCTGCATGTCCGCCATATGTTGCCGCTATGGCATGTGACCCAGGGGAACTATAGGTAACAACACAGGTCGCATCCCCGGTAGAAGTACTGACCGGCACCGCAGTGCACTGGGATATCGCTGCAGAGCCATCCATGAAGGAAACTGTTCCACCAGATGGAACCGGACTTACAGTTGCGGTATAGGTGACAGGCTGTCCCACCAGTACCGGATTTGCTGAACTGCTCACGGTTGTAGTCGTCGTTATGGGCTCAAGATAGCTGATGACGACTGAACCGCCGGCATACGTAAGCGACCCGCTTATGCCGGTTGCCCCTGGAGCAACGTAGCTGGACCCACCGCCGCCGGCAGTACCGCCAGTAACGGAACTGACACCACCAGTGCCCCCTGCGGAGAGGGCAGTACCTCCAGCACCGCCACCGCCACCATAATACCCGCCACCGCCACCACCGCCGCCAGGTCCGCCGGCTGGGGCTCCTGCGCCTCCGTAACCGCCCACCCCATACGCACCATCTTCCCCGGGGCTGCCCGCCCCGCTCACTGAGGTGCCGAATCCTCCGCTAATACAGCCACCACCTGTGCCGCTAGAAGTTCCGGATCCAGGCGATCCGGGGGCGCACCCAGGGCCAGTAACAACCCCAGCGTTTCCTCCACTGGCAGACAGCAGGCTATTGCCGCCACTGCCTCCACCGCCACCAGCAACAACCAGAGGGGTAACCGCCCCCTGCACCGCCACGGTGGAAGCGCCCCCACCCCCACCGCCGCCAATGGACCCTGCAGTCCCCACACCACCGGGGGCCCCACCACCGTACGCTGCTGCACCCCCAAGGGTCGAAGGAGGCACACTGGTCTGCCCTCCCACAGCAACCTCCAGCGTCGCGCAGGATGGAACCTGGAAGGTCGCAATGACCACAGCCCCTTCGCCTGGGGGATTTGCGCCCTGCTCGCCGGGCCCGCCCGTAGCTGAGATGGTCACACTCGCAACCCCAGCAGGCAGGTTTATGGCTTGCTCTCCACCGGTATAGCCAAATGTCGTGGTAACAACAGAGCCAGGGGTGCCGCCGGAGGGATTGCCGCAGGCTGCCGCAAAAGCAGTCCCTGCAGTCGAAGAAAAGGCGCCAGTCACCGCAAAGCCAACCGTAGCTGTAGCCAAACCCAGTGCGGTACAAACCACATGGCGCGCGACTCCCGAAACAGTGCCACCGTTATTCTTCCGTACCATATCTCTCCTCGTCCTTCTTGACTCTTGGCGTTTTCCGGCATACCGAATGCAGGTAAAAAAAGACGGGAAAATACTAACAAAACAAAAAACCAAACTGATCTCGTACACAGAGACTGGCTGCCATGCGCCCGTTTTGCACTCTCAACCACGTTTCTGCCAATACAGGTATAGCGAAGGCCCCCATGTACTCACAACACCGATGGGGCTGCACCGGTTAGCCCTCCTGGTGTTCGATTGCAACCAACTGCAGAAACGGTGATGCTCCAGCGCAGTGCTTTAGCGCCCCATGAGCGATATTGTGCTGCAAGGTTGATCGCTAGCCGTCAGTCCAGCAGATAACCCCCTGGATACTGGCAACAGGGAGAGGCTGCCGTATCAGGCGCCATGGCACCGCTTGTATTTCTGCCCACTGCCGCACCAGCAAGGTTCATTCCTGCCCAATTTGCGCGGTACGGCACTGTTTCCGCCTGCTGCCGCAGCCCCTCGCGCTGTGCGCACAGTCTTCTGACCGCCAACACTCTCAACAGTCCGCGCTGGTGCAGGCATGGCTATTCCGGCACCAGCCATCGCCCGGGCCAGTCTTGCACTGGCAACTGCAGCACCTGGCCGCGCTGCTGGGGCCATGCCGTCGTCAGCATCAGGCAACGCGCCGTCGGCGCGTCCTGCCAGGGGAGCTGTCTCAGCATCTGCCTCGGGCGCAACCGGGGGCTGGGGAGCCTGCACTTTCTGGATCTGTGCAGTGAAAATCACACGCACTATCTCTCTCTTGACCTCTTCCTTCATCTCCTGGAAAGCTGCAAAACCCTGCTGCTTGAACTCTATGAGCGGATCCATCTGACCCAGGGAATGAAACCCGATCCCATCGCGCAGCTCGTCTATCTCATTAAGGTATGACTGCCACCTGGTATCTATAACAGCCAGCATTGCCTGCTGCTCAAACTGGCGAAAGAGCTCTTCGCCATACTCTTGCTCACGCCTAGAATAGATGGCGGCAAACTCAGCCACAAGGGCATCCTCAACGTCCTGCTTGCTGGTGCGCAATGCATCCAGATCAACCTCTGACTCCGGAGGGAGTGGCGCAAGCGAGAGGAGGCTGGACCACAGACCGGAGAGATCCCACGATTCTGGGTGGTTGCCCT
>JAJZMA010000100.1 GCA_021850405.1 bacterium | reverse complement strand
AATCCCCTTTAAGTTCGGTTGTGGCAATGCGCTCAGCCTGCGACTGTGCTCGGATATCGCGCAATACTACCAAAGGAATGGGGTAGGTCACAACGCGCGCGCGCCTTATCACCAGCCCAGGGGTGCCTACTACAGCTCGTCAACCAGCATCGAGAGCTCCCGCATCCCCTGCTCCAGGCGGAATCGGACCTCCTCGGCTCCCAGATATTTCATGACATCAAAAATAGGCAGGCCTGCTGCAGTCCCAAGAAGCGCCAGATAGAGAACCCGGAAGATATCACGCGGCTTGGCACCCTTGGTCGTGGCCCATTCCGACAGCGCCTCCCGCAGCGCGACAGGATTCTCAAGATCGCCGGCATCTATCCGCTGAATCGTCCTCTCCAGGAGGCCAAAAGCATCTCCCGGCAGCACTTTGGCAGGAGGAAATGGTTCCTTTAGCGGCCACCTGGGGCGCTCAAGGAGTGGTGCTACCAGACCGGCTGCATCTGCAAGTCGCACAATGCGCTCGCGCAACAAGGGTACCAGTGAAAGAATCTGGGTCCTGGACGGGCCCTGCAAAAATGGCTCCAGCGCTTCTGACAGCTCCCCGTCGGGAAGCTGTCTTAGATGAGCTGCCTGGATCGAATCCAGCCGTTTTGCGTCAAAGATGGCTGGGGCGCGATTTACCCTCTCGATGGAGAACATGGCCACCAGCTCATCCCTGGAAAAGAGCTCCTGGGCCGTCCCTGAAGCCCATCCCAGCAGCGCCATAGCGTTCAGGAGTGCTCCCGGCAGGTACCCCTGGGCCCGATACTCCAGAATGTCCTTCGCACCATGCCGCTTGCTCATCTTCTTCCGATCCTCTCCAAGGACATTGGGTGTGTGTGCAAAAAACGGCGGCTCCCACCCGAGAGCAGCGTAGAGTGCCAGCTGCTTGGGGGTGGATGAGGTCCACTCCTGGGAGCGAATGACGTGGGTAATCCTCATCAGGTGGTCGTCGACAACCGAGGCGAGGTGGTACGTGGGGAAGCCATCGCTCTTTAGCAACACCTGGTCATCCACCATATTGTTGTCAAAGCTGGTCTCCCCAAGAATCAGGTCATCCCAGCTGGATCTGCCCTCTGGCATGCGCAACCGCAACACGCTGCTCTGCCCCCTCTCCATGGCAGCAGCCACCTCCTCCGTATGGTGGAGACAGTAGCGGTCATAGCCAGTCGGCTTTCCCTGCTCTTGCTGGGCCTTGCGCATGGCTGCGAGCCGCTCTGGACTACAGATGCAGAAATAGGCAGCTCCAGATGCAGCAAGGACGCGCCCCTGCTCCTGGTAGATGGGGAGCCGCTCTGACTGCACATAGGGGCCATACGGTCCTCCCACTTCCGGCCCCTCGTCCCAGAGCAGGCCAAGCCAGGTCAGGGAGTCGAGTATCTGCTTCTCACTCCCTTCGACATGACGGCCCTGGTCAGTATCCTCGATCCGCAGGATAAACTGCCCGCCGGTCTTCCTTGCCATAAGCCAGGCAAAAAGCGCGGTACGCACTGCCCCAAGGTGCAGAGCGCCTGTAGGCGACGGGGCAAAACGTACCCGCCAGGGTGCAGCTGCCTGCTGCACCTCGCCCACTAGTGTGGGGCCCAGAACCAGACTGCAAGCCCGGTCCAGAGCAGGAGGAGAAACAGGAATATAGGCGCATCCAGCCTGGTGGCAGAGACAGACATGACCCTGAACCCACCGCGCTCACTCCTTGCTGGCTGGCCTTGCTCCGTACTGCCTGTTGGCATCACATCACCCACCTATCTGCTCTCCCTTTGCGCTGGAGACTCCCCGCCCCCAACACGCCATCATCTTTCCGGACCTACACTGGCCGGCTGCTTCCCCCCAGGATCGGCAACCAATAACAAGTATATCGGGAATCAGGCGCGGCCTTTATCCAACCGTCTACGATCACTCTGGGGCCCGCATCGTCTAACGGTTAGGACACCACCCTTTCAAGGTGGTAACCGGGGTTCGATTCCCCGTGCGGGTACTTGGGCCGGCTGCCGCAGGAGCAGCCCCCAGAAGAAGGCTCCAGCCAACAAACAACCCTGGTCCAGAAAGCATGTCTCGCCCTGACAGCTGCCGCACCCTGTCCCCACCGCTCTCAGGGATCAGGGATCAGGGTCCACTGACCAGGGTCAGCGTGAAGGTAGAACTGTAGGTGCCAGCATAGGTGCTTGAGGGGAACGACATGGTCCAGGGAATGCTGACCGTCTGATCGCCCATGCCGGTTGCAGCAGGAGCAGAAACAAGCGGCTCTGAAGCAGCAATTGCACTTGCAAAGGAAAAAGCAGAATAAGAGCCAAGCGGGCTTGCAAGCAGGCAGGTTGAGCCAGTGTCGCAGGCAACTGTGGGGGTGCCAACCGTAAGATCTGCGGCAGCAAGCGTGTCTCCATTCGCATTGGTGAACGTGGTCGCCAGCAGCTGTACATTCCAGCCGTTTCCAGATCCGGTAGCGTCGCCTATATCCAGAGCCTCCGTAGCTGTGCTGGTCTGGTTAAGGCCATCCAGGGTAACTGGGGAAAAGGTCAGGGAAGCTGGTGTGGAGGCAAAGGCAAGAGTACCGGCAACCGGCGTAATGGTGGCAGTCGAATCTGATGTCATGCCGTACTGGTCCGTGAATGTCAAGTCTGCACCCGCTGTATTGACGTAATAGCCAACCTCCCAACAGTCCAGTGCCACCGCGCAGGTGACCCCGTACATATAGGTGTCAGTACCAGATTCCTGGCTTTTCACGCTTGCCCAGGAGGTGCCACTCCAGCTCTCTGACACTACGCGATAAGCGCTGGTGGAATTCAGGTAATAGCCAGTTGCATAGCAACTGGTGGAAGATAGGCAGTAAACACCAGTCAGTATGTCAGCAGTGCCCAGATTGGTTGGCAGCTCGGTGGTCCACGCTGTGGTCCATGCTTCCGCATAGTTGCGGTTTGCGGTGCCGTTGTTATAGTAGCCAACCGCCATGCAGTAGGAAGCCACACAGGAGACACCGGTTAGCTCATTGGCCTCACCGGTTCCCTCGTTGAGCGGCGTCATGAGGGTCCAGGCTGAACTGGCCCAGCTTTCGGCCAGATTCTGGTTAACCGTGCCGTTGCTGTAATACCCCACCCCGATGCACGCAGTAACAGCAGTGCAGGAGACTGAAAGCAGCTCGTTTACCACAGTGCTGCTCTCTGTGGCTGGGAGATAGATGGTCCAGGCAGAACCACTCCACTCTTCCGAGAGCGGCTGGTTCACTGTGCCGTTGTTGTAATACCCAACCGCTACACAACCGGTAGCCCCGGAAGGGCATGACACCCCAAGCAGCTCATTGGCTCCAGTCCCTTGTGCGGGCGGCAAGCTCAGGGTCCAGGAAGACCCGTTCCAGATCTCAGCCAGCGGCAGGTCTATCGTGCCATTGCTGTAGTAGCCAACGGCAACACAGCTGGTGGCAGAGTTGCAGGAGATCCCTGTCAGCACATTGCTGTAGGTGCCTTCCACGGGAGCTGTCTGTGCCGCCCAGGCGGTAGTACCCCAGCTTTCTATGAGTGGCTGGTCCACGCCGCTACTGTCGACTGAGTACCCTGCCGCCCAGCAGGAAAGCGGAGAGGCACAGGCAACGGAAAGAAACTCCGCACCCGTACCAGGGTTGGCAGAATCCTGGCTCCCCCAGATCGTGGCGCTGAGAGTAAAGGCATATCCGACAGTGGTGGAGAACAGCGCGCAGAGCGCTACCGCTAGCTTCCAGCCCGGCTTCCTGTACATACAATCATGCTAGCCGCAAAGCGGCCGCGACAACGCAGTGCCAACCAACCTGTGTCCGCTACGTAGCGCTACTGTGATCATCACGCCATAGAGGCGCAGGAATGGCTGGCCAGGCGACCCAGATCGTGTCAGAGCTGGTTTTGCTGCAGGCCTTGCGACTTTGGTGCAGACAAAAGGTCCAGGGCCTGGGCGCGCTGGACACGCACCAGATTCTCCCTGGTTTCGGTAAGTACTCGAACCGCAGGAGCAGGCAGGCCACCCTTTGCTATCAGACGGTCGGCAAGTGCGATGCCAAGCGTCTGGTCGCCATGGGCTGCAGGGAAGAGCCCAGTGGTCAAAGCCTTGGCCCGGTCAGGAGAGAGCTGCTGCCACCAGTTCGATACCAGCCGCTCATATCTCCCCGGGGTATATGGGCGGGTCAAGTGATCCTGCCCCCACCGCTGGAAACCTGATGCAACTGCCTGCAGCAGCTTTAGTGATTTCTCCCCAGGGGCGCGCGTCAGGATGGACCAGGCCCGCGCCTTGGCCGCTGCAGACGGGTAGGAAGCACGCAGCGCCGCTGCGTTTCTCTGTCCAAAGTCGGTGGCGTCCAGCGACTCTTCACGGGCCACAGTGCGCTCGGGTCGACTGCCCTTCTCAGCGATGACCGAAGCAAGCGCCCATCGCACCGCCGGATCGAGCACAAGTCCGGGAACCGTCTCGGCACCGGCCAGAATCCGCTCGAACCGCTCCACGTCGGCCCTCTCATCCGCATGGGCAAAGTACTCCTGGGCAAAGACCAGCTGCTCATCGCTACCAGCGGTGGCGTTCTCCATCCTGGTGCGGCAGAAACTGGCCATATCGCGCCTAAGGGTCGCTCTTGCCGAGGGATGGGCGTAACCAATGGCAGTAGCGATACTGGCAAGATCTGCTTTTAGCGCATCCACGTCTGGCTCGGATGCAAGGGCGCAGTAAAGAAAGGAGATGTAGCTTCGCGCTGGCAGCGCTGCATCCCTGACCATCTCCCACATGGCATCAGCAATGCCCTTCCTTCGAAGCGGATCCTGGACCGCATCAACGCCTGCAAGAAACTGCTCCCGCGACTGGCTGTCCAGGTTCACCTTGGCAAAGGTCAGGTTCCCGTCATTGAGCAGGAGTGCGTCCGCGCTCTCGCCCGCAAGAGCAGCGCTTACATCAGTTGCCTCACCGTCCAGATCCACCTCAACTGTCTTTGTCCAGACCAGTTTGCCGCTCCCGTCCCGGGAGAAAAGGCCAACCCCAATGCGGTGAGGGCGCAGCGTCGGGCGTGCCGGCTCTGCTGTCTGTCGCACGATGAGGGAAGCAATCTTCCCATCCCGAAACTGTACTTCCGGGGTCAGGGTGTTGATCCCGGAGGTCTTTAGCCAGCTATCCCTCCAGTAAGACATATCCCGGCCCGACGCGCGGCCCAGCTCATCCATGAAATCCGCGAGCGTAGCGTTACCCCATGAATGTGCCTTGAGATACTTGCTAACCCCAGCCTGGAACGCATCCCTGCCGACCCATGCGTACAGCTGGCGCAGCGTTGCAGCTCCCTTGCCGTAGGTAATGCCATCAAAATTCTGCTGCGCCACCTCCGTATTGAAGGCGTCAGCAACAATTGGATGCGTGGTTGACAGCTGATCTGCTGCCACAGATCCCTTTACCCGCTCTGCAAATGACCGCCATGCCATGGGAAATCGGGTAGCTTCCATCTGGGCAATAACCGACATGAAAGTCGCAAAGCTCTCGTTCAGCCAGAGATCATCCCACCATTTCATGGTCACCAGATCCCCAAACCACATATGTGCCATCTCGTGCAGGATCACCGATGCCCGCGAGCCACGTCCAGCTTCGGTCACCCGGGATCGAAACAGGTAGCCCTCATTGAATGTCACACACCCCGGGTTCTCCATGGCTCCCATGTTGAACTCTGCCACAAATACCTGGTCGTACTTCTCGAATGGGTACGGAATACCGAAAAATTCCTCAAAAAATTGCAGGCCCTGGCGCGTAATCTCAAAGATCTCATCCTTTTCCAGGTAGGGCATCATGGATTTGCGGCAAAGGAGCCGCATGGGCGTAACCGCGCCAGTCGGTATGCTCACATAATCTGCAGACACACTCTCGTAAGGGCCAGCAACCAGGGCATCCAGATAGGTGGATATGGTCCTGGTGGTTGCGAAATGGTGGGTTGTCTTTCCATCTGGTGCTGCTTCGGTGCGCGCCTCAACGCTGTTTCCGATGACTTTCCAGGTAGAGGGAGCAGTAACTGACATCGTGAGCGGAGCCTTGATATCTGGCTGGTCAAAGCATGGAAAAAACAGGTGGGCATCGAACGGCTCGCTATGCGTATAGAGATAAACGGAACCATCTGCAGGATCCTGGATGCGATGCAGGCCAACGCCGTCTGAGTGGTATTCCGCCTGCCCGACAACTTTCAGTTCGTTACCTTTTGCGCGAAGGCCGGACAATGCTATCCGCTTTCCGTCAAAGGCGCTGGCTGGCAGTTTTTTGCCATTCAGCCAGGCCTCTGCTGACCGGCCCTCAAAATCCAGGAAAGTGGATGCTCCTTCCTGGCTGTCGAAAGTGGCGGCCAGTGTCGCAGTAAAAGTCTCCGCCTGCATGCTGTCAGAAAGGTCCAGGTGGACTGCATACCGCAGCGCCGATATGGTGGCAGCCCGCTGCTCTGCCTCGTCCCGGGAAAGTACATCTCTACTCATGCAGGCAAGTATCCCACCTGGGAGCCCTGGCATGGGAGGGAACGGACAGTCTCCGGCAACCATAGCCTGAGCCGGGCGGCAAGGTGGGAAGATCCACCGCCAAATATCGGTTGGGCCGTGCAGCACTTTGGGTTAGAGTGAAAGCGCAGGCCACCCCGGCGACGCACCTGGGGGGTTTGCTGGCTCGAGGCGGAAGGCACCAACCGCTGGGAGAGAGAAAAAGAGGGAAAGCAGCATGAAAGGTTACACAGTCTTCGTGGAGCGGGAGATTACGGCGCCAGCCGAGCGGCTCTTTGGCCTCATCGCTGACCCTGCCATGCACCCAAGGTTTGACGGCTCCGGCATGGCCCAGGCGGCTGCACCAGATAGCCCACGTTCCCTGAAGCTCGGTGACTGCTTTGGAATGAGCATGCGCCAGGGTATCGGCTACAGAACGATGAACAGGATTGTGGAGCTGGAGCCTGACCACAGGATCGCATGGCAGACTACGGTCTCCTCGGGCCTTGGACGGCTGATTGGGGGCCGGATCTGGCGGTACGAGCTGGAAGCACGCGACGCTTCAACCCTGGTCCGGGAGACCTGGGACCTGAGCCGCGACCATCAACGCTGGCTGCTGCGGCTTGGCCCCCTCCCGGTGACAACCAAGAAAAACATGGAGCGCTCCCTGAAGCTGCTGGAAAAGCTTGCCCTGGAGAGCCCGATACCACCGCCTGAAGCTCCCTCTGGCGCGCCAGAGGACCCCGGATGAGTGCAAGGGTCCGCATTGGGAAGGCTGCCCGGCTGGACACGCGGCAAGCGGAAATAAGCCCAGCTGCTAGCCGGGAGTCGCGACCTGCCAGCTTTACCCTGGACCTGGCGAGCATGGCGCCGATTGCCTTCTGGAGGGGCACCGAGGCGGTTGGAATCAAGGCTGCAGTGACCACCAGGATCGGGGGAGTATCAGAAGGTGACTACGAGAGTCTTAACCT